>NZ_BAAHAF010000095.1:0-48072 GCF_054777815.1 Angustibacter speluncae
GTGCCCGCCCCGGCGGCGGCGCTGCTGCTCGCGGGCCCGCTGCCCGGGGCCGCCCGCAGGCTCGGTGCGGTGCGGGTCGCGTCGCTCGCCCTCGTCACCGCGGTGCTCCCGACGGGCGCGCTGGACGCCGCCGGCGAGGGGCTGTCCGGGGTGCTCGTCCCGGCCGTCGAGGGGCGCCTGGCCAAGGCGATGACGTTCGCCTCGCGCAAGTGGGACTGGGTGCGCGACTCCGCGGACGGGCGCGACGTGCTGCGCGTGTCGGTCGGCCGGGCCGGCGAGGTGGGGCCGCTGCAGCGTCCCGACGACGACCTCGCCGCCGCCGCGCTCGCCGACGCGGCCGAGCTGCTGGGGACGCCGCTGCACCCCGAGGCCGTCGCGGTCACCCGCTGGGGCGGCGGGCTGCCGCAGTACGACGTCGGCCACCTCGACCTGGTGGCCGACGTGCGCGCCGCCGTCGCGGCCGAGCCCGGGCTGGCGCTCGCGGGCTCGGTGTGGGGAGGCGTCGGCGTCCCCGCCTGCGTGGCGACGGCGACCGCGGCCGCGGCCGGGCTGCTGGCGGGGCTCGGCCGGGACTGACGCTCAGGCCGTCGGAGTCGTCTCCTGCTCGCGGTACTTCTCGTGCAGGTGCACCGGCTCGGTGCTCGCCTCGCGCCGGCGCTTGTAGATGAGGTTGAGCGTCTCGACGGCGATGGCGAACGCGATCGGGCCGTAGATGAACGGCTTGTCGACGTGGACGTCGAACGACTCGGCGACCAGCGTCGCGCCGATCAGCACCAGGAAGCTCAGCGCGAGGATCTTCACCGTGGGGTGCTTGTTCACGAAGTCGCTGATCCGGCCCGCGACGAACATCATCAGGCCGATCGACAGCACGACGGCGGCGATCATGATCGACAGCTCGTCGACCATCCCGACCGCGGTGATGACCGAGTCGATGGAGAACACCAGGTCGATGAGGATGATCTGCACGATGATCGCGCCGAACGCGGCGTGCTTGACCGCGCCGCCCTCGGTCTTCTCCTCCTCGCCCTCGAGCTTGTGGTGGATCTCCGTGACCGCCTTGTAGATGAGGAACAGCCCGCCGGCGAGCAGGATCAGGTCGCGCCCGGAGAGCTGGAGCGCGTCCGAGTCGCCGAGGGTGATCCACGGGTCGGTGAGCCCGACGATCCAGCTGGCGAAGAACAGCAGCACGATCCGCAGGATCATCGCGAGCGACAGCCCGACGATCCGGGCGCGCTGGCGCTGGTGCTCGGGGAGCCGGTTGGTCAGGATCGAGATGAACACCACGTTGTCGATGCCGAGCACCAGCTCGAGCATGAACAGCGTGAGGAACGCGAGCAGCAGCTCGGGGCTGGTGAAGATCTCCACGGCGCGGAGCCTCCCACAGGTGCGGCACGCGCGGTGGCGAGCGCGCCGAGGGCGGCGTCCGGCGCTCGCGGGGGTCGCGAGAGGATGGGTCCATGCCCCCCAAGGCCCGTGAGATCAACGAGACCATCCGCTACACGATGTGGTCGGTGTTCCGCGCCGCGACGCCGCTGCCCGCGCTGCGCGACCCGCTGGTGGGCCAGGTCGAGGAGGCGCTCGGGGCGCTCGGCGACGACCTGGAGGTGCGCGGCTGGTACGACGTCTCGGGGCTGCGCGCCGACGCCGACCTGATGGTGTGGTGGCACGCGTCCGACGTCGAGACGGTGCAGGCGGCCTACCAGGCGCTGCGCCGCAGCGACCTCGGTCGCCACCTCGAGCCGGTCTGGTCGCAGGTCGCCCTGCACCGCCCCGCCGAGTTCAACAAGGGCCACGTGCCGGCGTTCATGGCCGGCGAGGACGCGCGGGCGTACGTGTGCGTCTACCCGTTCGTCCGCTCGTACGAGTGGTACCTGCTGCCGGACGACGAGCGGCGCCAGATGCTCGTCGACCACGGCAAGGCGGCCCGCGGGTACCCGGACGTGCGCGCGAACACGGTGTCGTCGTTCGCCCTCGGCGACTACGAGTGGATCCTCGCCTTCGAGGCCGACGAGCTGCACCGCATCGTCGACCTGATGCGCGACCTGCGCGCCACCGAGGCACGCCGCCACGTGCGCGAGGAGATCCCCTTCTACACCGGCCCGCGCGTCACGCCGGCCGAGCTGGTCGCCCGCCTGCCCTGAGCCACAGCCGTCCCTCAGGAGGTGTGGTGCACCTCCGCGAGCCGGTAGACCGGGGTGTCGAGGCCCTCGTAGCGGGCCTTGAGCTGGAGCGCGAGGTACAGCGAGTAGTGCCGTGACTGGTGCAGGTTGCCGCCGTGCATCCACAGGTGCGGCACCTGCGTCGGCTTCCACATGTTGCGCTGCTCGCCCTCCCACGGGCCCGGGTCCTTGGTCGTCTCCGACCCCAGCCCCCACACCTTGCCGAGCCGGTCGGCCGTGTCCTGGTCGACCAGGTCGGCGACCCAGCCGTTCATCGAGCCGTAGCCCGTGGCGAGCACGACGAGATCGGCCGGCAGCTCGGTGCCGTCCTCGAGCACCACGGCGTCCTCGGTGAGCCGCACCACCTGGCCGTGCGCCAGCTTCACCTGCCCGTCGGCCACGAGATCGGCTGCACCGACGTCGATGTAGTAGCCGGAGCCGCGCCGCAGGTACTTCATGAACAGGCCGGAGCCGTCGTCGCCCCAGTCGTGCCGGAAGCCGGACGCCTCGAGCCGGTCGTAGAAGTCCTTGTCCCGCTCGGCCATCGCCTGGTACGCCGGGATCTGGAACTCGTGCAGGATCCGGTACGGCAGCGAGGCGAAGATCAGGTCGGCCTTCTCCGTGGTGACCCCGGCGGCCAGCGCGCGCTCCGAGTACAGGTCGCCCAGGCCGATGTCCATGAGACTGTCGCTCTTGACGACGTGCGTCGACGAGCGCTGCACCATCGTCACGTCGACGTCGTTCTCCCACAACGCGCCGCAGATGTCGAATGCCGAGTTGTTGCTCCCGATCACGACAGCCCGCTTGCCGCGGTACGCGTCCGGGCCGGGGTGGGCCGACGAGTGGTGCAGGTCGCCGCGGAAGACGTCGGCGCCCTCCAGCTGCGGGACGTTCGCCTTGCCCGACATGCCGGTGGCGAACACCAGCTCCTTCGGGCGCAGGGTGAGCGCGCGGCCCTCGCGTTCGACCTCGACCGTCCACTCCTGGGTCTCGTCCGACCAGGTGGCCGACGTCGCGGTGGTGCTCGACCAGTACGGCACCTCCATGACCGACGTGTACGCCTCGAGCCAGTCGGCGATCTTGTCCTTGGGTGCGAACACCGGCCAGTTGTCGGGGAACTTCAGGTAGGGCAGGTGGTCGTACCAGACCGGGTCGTGCAGGCAGAGCGACTTGTACCGGCCGCGCCACTGGTCGCCCGGTCGCGGGTGCTTGTCGATGACCAGGCTCGGGACGCCGAGCTGACGCAGCCGGGCGCCGAGGGCGATGCCGCCCTGCCCGCCTCCGACGACCAGGACGTGCGGTTGCGTGGTGCTGCCGAGGCTCTCGGCCTCGGCCTGCCGGCTCTCCTTCCACGTCGTCCGCTCCTTGCTCGCGCCGTGCTCGGCACCCATCGGGCGGTGCGTGCCTCGCGGCTCCTCGTGCCCCTTCAGCTCGTAGAGCGTGGTGAGCAGCGTCCAGGCGCGGTCGGCCCCGCCCTCCTCCCGCAGCCGCAGCAGGCCGCGGCCGCGTCCCGCGGCGGTCTCGAACGTGATCCAGGCGGTGACGACGCCGTCGGCCTCGTCGGCGGGCTCGTCCAGGGCGAACGCGCTGGGGTCCGTGCGCTCGAGGGTGTGCTGCAGCAGGTCACGGACTCCCTCGTGGTCCTCGACCGTCGTGAGGTTCCAGCTGAAGGCCACCAGGTCGCGCCAGAAGCTGGTGGTGGCGAACAGCGCGGTCGCGGCCTCCACGTCCCGGCCGCGCAACGCGGTCTCGAAGGCGTCCAGCCACGCGGTGGCGCGGGCGCTGGCGTCCGGCGCAGCGGCCACCGCGCCGTCGGTGCGGTCGAGGGTGTCGGTCATGAGGGTCCTCCCGTGTCGCGAGTGCGAACAGCAGAGCCCCGGGCGGCGACGTGGCGGAAGGGTTGCACGACGTTGCAGCCTGGTCCGGTCGGCACAGCGCGCCTACGCTGGCCGCGACCCCTGCAGGAGGCGGCCGTGACGACGACGTCCGACGCCGGAGCGGTGCGACCGGGCACCGACCTCGGCCAGCACGCCCGCCTGCTCGTGCGCGTCCACGACGCGGTGATGGTCGGCGCCCGCCCACCGAGCCGGCCGCGGCCGGTGGTGGCGCGGTCGTGGCAGCGGGTGCTCGACCTGGGGCTCGACCCGTCGCGTCCCGGCGCACGCGACCCCCTCGATCTGGCCGAGCTGGAGCGTCGGCGGCGCTCCTCGCCGCTGTCGCTGGTGGTCGACGACGTCCGAGCCGCCCTCGGTGCCGTCGCCGACGCCTCGCACTTCATCGTCGTCGTCACCGACGCGGACGGCGTCATCCTCTGGCGCCAGGGCTCGCCGGGGGTGCTGCTGCGGGCCGACCACCTCGGGTTCGCCGAGGGGGCCACGTGGACCGAGGCGCAGGTCGGCACCAACGCGATCGGCACCGCGCTCGCGGAACAGGCGCCGGTGCAGCTGTTCTCGGCCGAGCACTTCGAGCAAGGGCAGCACCCCTGGTACTGCACGTCGTGGCCGGTCCACGATCCTCGGACGGGTGCGCTGCTCGGCGTGATCGACGTCAGCGGCCCGGCCCTGACGATGCACCCGGCGCTGCTCGCCCTCGTCGACACCGTCACGAGGCTGGCCGAGCAGACGCTGTGGCGCCACCACGAGACGTCCCTGCAGCGGCTGCGCCGCTCGGCCGAGCACGTGCTGGCCACCGCCACCGGACCGCTGCTGCTGGTCGACGACGACGGGTGGGTCGCCCACCACCAGGGCGTCGCCGGGCGCGACCGGGTGGCCGTCCCCAGCGAGCACCGCCCGCTCGCGGTCCCCGGCCTCGGGCTGTGCCTGCCGGAGCGGGTCGGAGCCGGCTGGCTCCTGCGACCGGACGGGGCACGGGCGCGGGTGCGGGCCGTCCTGCGACCTGAGGGCCGCGAGGAGGTCCTGCAGGTCGACGCCGGGGACCGGTCGTGGCGCACCGCGCTCTCGCCACGGCACGCCGCGATCCTGCGGCTGCTCGGCGCGGCCGGTCCCGCCGGCATGGGTGCGGCGGCGCTCAGCACCGCGATGTTCGGCGACGCCGACCACCAGGTGACCGTGCGCGCCGAGCTCAGCCGGTTGCGCCGGTCGGTCGGCGCGCTCGTCGCGACCGGGCCGTACCGCATCGCGCCCGACGTCGACCTCGTGGTCGAGGGCTGAGGGTCGTCAGCGCGGCGCCGCGCAGGTGGTGACGGTGTCGCCGCGCAGGGGCTCGGTCGTCCAGCGGACGTCCGCGCTGCCGTCGCGGGGGTCGAGCACGAGCCGCAGGCCGTGCGGCGCCTCGAGGAACGCGAGCCGGACGCGGAGCATGCCGTCGGGCTGCCACGCGGCCGTCGTCGCGACCGGCACCAGGGCGGCCGTCGAGGCGTCCTCGGTGGTGCGCCAGCCGTCGGTGCCCAGCTCGGCCGACAGCACGTCGTCGCCCTCGTGCACCCGCAGCACCCAGGCGTCGTCCACGCGATCGACCTGCACCCGCCGCAGCCCGCGCGGGACGCGCTCGCCGCCGGCGTGCGGGGTGAATCGCACCGAGCCCCACGCGGTCTCGTCGTCCGGCGTCGCTCGCCCCTGCTCGACCGGCAGCGCCAGCCCGGCCAGGCGCGCGGCGAGCGCGTCGTCGTGGGCGGCCGCGTCGTCAGGGAGCGACGCACCGAGGGCGGGGAGCAGGTGCTCCCATGCCGCGTCCAGCACCGCCTGCATGTCCTCGGACTGGCCGGTCACCGCGAGCACGGCGTCCTGCTCGGGAAGCACAACGACGAACTGGCCGTACGCGCCGTCGCCGCGGTACCCGTGGCGCGCCGTCCAGAACTGGTACCCGTACCCCTGCGCCCAGTCCGGGTTCTCCTCGCCCGCGGTCTCGACGTGCGGCCGGCTCGCGGCCTCGACCCAGCCGGCGGGCAGCACCTGGCGGCCGTCGAACCGGCCGTCCCGCAGGAGGGTCTGCCCGAACCGCGCCAGGTCCTCGGTGCGCGCGTGCAGGCCGGTGAAGCCCAGGTCGCGCCCGCGCGGGTGCTGCTGCCACCAGACCTCGCCGACGCCGAGCGGGTCGAGCAGCCGCGGGCGCAGGTACTCGGTGAGTGTCGTCCCGGCCAGGTGCTGCACCACGGTCGCCACCGCGTAGGTGCAGCTCTGGTTGTAGGCGAACGTGGTGCCCGGCGTGCCGTCGGGGGCGAGCGCGAGGAACCCGCGCAGGGGCTCGGCCCGGTCGCGCGCGACCGCGTCGGCCCAGGTGTCCCAGGTGTGCCCGCTGGCCATCGACGCGAGGTGCCGCAGCACCGGGTCGTGCGCCGGCCCGTCCGGCAGACCCTCGGCCAGGTGCGGCAGGTGCTGCAGCAGGGTGTCGTCGAGGTCGAGCAGTCCCTCGTCGAGCGCGAACCCCAGCGCCGCCGACGTGAACGACTTGCTCAGCGAGTACAGCAGGTGCACCCGGTCGCGCCCGTACGGCGCCCACCAGCCCTCGGCGACGAGGTGGTCGCCGCGCACCAGCGCGAGCGAGTGCAGCTCGACGTCGGGCGTGCCGTCGAGGGCGGAGACGAAGGCGTCGACGCCGCGGGCGTCGACGCCCTGGGCGCGGGGGGTGCTGCGGGGGAGGCTCACGCCGTCGACCCTAGCCACGGTCGTGCGTAAGGTGCCTGGGGTGAGCAGCCCACGCCCCCAGCCGTCCTGGCTCGCCGACGCCGTCCTCTACCAGATCTACCCGCAGACCTTCGCGGACTCGGACGGTGACGGCATCGGCGACCTGCCCGGTGCGCTGGAGCGGCTCGACCACCTCGCGTGGCTCGGCGTCGACGCGGTGTGGTTCAGCCCGCTGTTCGCCTCGCCGTTCGCCGACGCGGGGTACGACGTCAGCGACTACCTCACCGTCGCACCGCGGTACGGGACGAACGACGACCTGGTCGCGTTCGTCGACGCCGCGCGCAGCAAGGGCATCCGGGTCCTGCTCGACCTGGTCGCGGGCCACACGAGCGACCAGCACCCGTGGTTCCGGCAGTGGGCCGACGACCCCGACGACCACCGCTACATCGGCAGCCCGAAGGTCGGTCCGCCGGCGAGCGTGTGGTCGCCGACGCCCGGCAGCCGGGGCGGTTACTACCTCCTGAACTTCTACCCCTGCCAGCCCGCGCTGAACTTCGGCTACGCCCGTCAGGACCCGTCGCAGCCGTGGCGCCAGCCGGTCGACGCCGACGGGCCCCGGGCCAACCGGCAGGCGCTGCGCGACGTCATGTCGCACTGGTTCGACCTGGGTGTCAACGGGTTCCGCGTCGACATGGCCGCCTCGCTCGTCAAGGACGACCCGGGCTACGTCGAGACGGGCAGGCTCTGGGGCGAGATGCGGGCGTGGATCGACGACGCGTACCCGGACGCCGCCCTGCTGTCGGAGTGGGGCGACCCGGCGGTGTCGGTGCCGGCCGGGTTCCACGCCGACTTCTTCCTGCACTTCTCGCCGCGGCCGGCGTTGCGCTCGCTCTGGCACACCGGCGTCGGGACCACGAGCACGAGCTGGACCGAGCGCGACCGGTTCTTCTTCGACCCCGAGGGCAGCGGCGGCATCGACACGTTCCTGCGCGAGTGGCGCGAGGCCACGGCGGCCATCGGCGTCGACGGCGGGCACGTCGCGCTGCCGACGGCGAACCACGACTTCGCCCGGCTCGTGACGGGCCCGCGCACGGCCGACCAGGCCCGGGCGGCGTTCGCGTTCCTGCTGACCTGGCCGACGCTGCCGACCATCTACTACGGCGACGAGATCGGGATGCGGTACGTGGAGGGCCTGCCCGACACCGAGGGCAGCTTCCTGCCGCCCGCCGAGGACCGCACCGGCTCGCGCACCCCGATGCAGTGGGACACCTCGCCGAACGCCGGGTTCTCGACGGCGCCCGCCGAGCGGCTGTACCTGCCGGTCGACCCCTCGCCGGACCGACCGGACGTCGCGACGCAGCGCACCGACGAGGGGTCGCTGCTGCACCTGGTGCGGCGGCTGATCGCCCTGCGACGGGCCACCCCGGCGTTCGGGTCGCACGCCGAGGTCGAGGTGCTGCACGAGGGCTACCCGTTCGCCTACGTCCGCGGCGGCGGCAGCCACCTGGTGGTGGTCAACCCCCGTCGCGAGCCCGCCTCCGTCGCGCTGCCGGACGGCTGGCAGGACGCCCGCCCGCTCGAGGTCGCTGGCGTCGTGCTGGCGGCCGACGGGGCGCGCGCCGACGGCTTCGGCTACGGGGTGTTCGCCCGCTCCTGACGCCCGTCGGGATCGTCGAGGCGGTAGACCGACACGTGCGAGGTCGACTCCGCCGTGAACAGCGCCCCCGACCAGTCCGCGTCCCGGCGCTCCAGCCGCAGGCCCGCCAGCCGCGCCATCAGGTCGAGCTCGGCGGGCCAGACGTAGCGGTGCGGGGTGCGGGCGATCGTCGCCCCACGTCCCTCACCGAACCGGACGTGGTGGGAGATGACGCGCTGGTGCAGCGGGTCGATGGTGTCCACGCCGAGGTAGCCGTCGTCGACCGAGAAGACCGACGCCTGCGCGCCGGGCGGCAGCGAGCGCAGCTGCGGCACCCACAGCTCCACGACGAACCGCCCGCCCGGACGCAGGTGCCGGGCCGCGTTGCGAAAGCACGCGACCTGCGCGTCCTGGGTGAGCAGGTTGGCGATGGTGTTGAACACCAGCACGACGAGCGAGAACTCGCCCGGCACGCGTGCGCTCGCCATGTCGCCGTGGACGACGGGCAGCCGGTGCTCGTCCACCTTCTCGCGCAGCCGGGCGATCATGGGCGCCGAGAGCTCGATGCCGGCGACGTCGACGCCGCGCTCCACCAGCGGCACCGCGACGCGCCCGGTGCCGACCGCCAGCTCGAGCACACGGCCGCCGCCGGCGAGACCGACGAGCCGGTCGAGGGTGGGGCCGAGCACGTCGTCGGCGAACATCCCCGCGCCCGGTGTGTCGTAGCGGGCCGCGGCGCGGGCGTCCCAGAGGTCGTCCTGCGTCAGGTGGTCGAGTCCGGTGTGGTCGAAGGGCACGGACCCGACCCTGCCTCGCTCACGCGGGCTCGTCACCCGCGTTTCCACCCGGCTCGCGCCGCATCGGGACGTGGGGGATGCCGTCCTCGTCGGTGTACTCGTCGCCGCTCACGCGAAAACCCCTGCGGGCGTAGTGGTCCCGCACCTGGATCTGCGCGTCGAGCACCAGCACCCGGTGGCCGTGGACGTCGACTACGTCGTCGAGCAGACTCCCCGACAGGCCGCTCCCGCGGGCGTCCGGACGGGTCACCACGCGCCCGATGCGCCCCGAGCCGTCGGGCTCGGCGAGCACGCGCAGGTACGCGGTGGGGCCGGCGGCGTCCGCCGTCCACCAGTGCTCGGTGCCGGGCTCGGGGTCGCGGCCGTCGAGCTCGGCGTACGCGGCGCGCTGCTCGACGACGAACACGTCGACGCGCAGCCGCACCAGGTCGTGGAACGTCCGCAGGTCGAGCTCGTCGAACCGCGCGCGGTGCACGTCCGCGGTCATCGGCGCGCGCTCACGTCGCGTCGGGCACCTGGGTCAGCGAGATGCCGTTGATGCAGTAGCGCTGGTCGGTCGGGGTGTCGAAACCCTCGCCCTCGAAGACGTGCCCGAGGTGCGACCCGCAGGTGGCGCAGCGCACCTCGACCCGGCGCATGCCCATCGAGACGTCCTCGATGTACTCGACCCGGTCCTCGGCGAGCGGCGCGTAGAACGCCGGCCAGCCGCAGTGCGCGTCGAACTTGGTCTCGCTGCGGAACAGCTCGGTGCCGCACGCGCGGCACGCGTACACGCCCACCGTCTCGTCGTGCTCGAACGAGCTGCTGCCGGGGCGCTCGGTGCCGGCCTGGCGCAGCACCTGGAACTCCTGCGGCGACAGCTCGACCCTCCACTCCTCGTCGCTCTTGCTGACGGGGTACGCGCGTCCGGTCGGTTCCATGCCGTGTGCCATGCACCCAGGCTACGGTCGGCCCATGGCGAAGGCATCGGCGACCGTGCTCGAGGTCCCGCAGGGGCCGGGCAGCCCGCAGGCGCGCGAGGTGCGGCTGTCGAGCCCGGAGCGGGTGATGTGGCCCGAGGCGGGGGTCACCAAGGAGGACCTCGCGCGGTACGTGCTGGCCGCCGGCCCGCTGCTGGTCGACGCCCTCGGCGACCGGCCGGTCACGCTGCAGCGTTTCCCGGGCGGCGTCGACGGCGAGGCCTTCTACTCCAAGAACCCGCCGCGCGGCGTCCCCGACTTCATGCGCACGGTCGCGGTCACCTACCCGAGCGGGCGCTCCCACGACCAGCTCGTCGTCGACGAGGTCGCCGGTGCGCTGTGGGCGGTGCAGATGAACACGGTGACCTTCCACCCGTGGCCGGTGCGCACCGGCGACGTCGACCGCCCCGACCAGATGCGGATCGACCTCGACCCCCAGCCCGGACGCGGGTTCGCCGACGCCGTCGAGGCGGCGTTCGTGCTGCGCGAGGTGCTCGCCGACGCCGGCCTGACCGGGTGGCCCAAGACGTCCGGCAACCGCGGTGTGCACGTCGACGTGGTGGTCCGGCCCGACCACGAGTTCCTCGTCGTGCGGCACGCGGTGATCGCGCTCGCCCGCGAGCTGGAGCGGCGCGTCCCGGACCTGGTGACCACCGCGTGGTGGAAGGAGGAGCGCGGCGAGCGCGTGTTCGTCGACTTCAACCAGGCCGCGCGCGACCGGACGCTGGCCAGCGCGTACTCGCCGCGCCCGCTGCCGCACGCCCCGGTGTCGTGGCCGCTCGCGTGGGACGACCTGCGCGGCGCCGACCCCGCCGACTACACCGTCCGCACCGCGCCCGACCTGCTGGCCGGGCGCGACGACCCGCGCGCAGGCATGGCCGACGCCGCAGGTGACCTCACCACGCTGCTGCAGTGGTGGGACCGCGACGTGGCCGCCGGCCAGGGGGAGATGCCGTTCCCTCCCGACTACCCGAAGATGCCGGGCGAGCCCCCGCGGGTGCAGCCGAGCCGCAAGAACGCCGCGAACTGGGCCGAGGGCGAGTAGCCGGTCAGGCCCGCGCCAGGCCGACGTAGACCCCGTTCACCGACCGTCCGCCGGTCAGCGGGTTCGGGAAGTCGACGACGTGGCCGCGCACGTCGTCGAGCACCTGCTCCATCACCGCGGTGAAGGCGGGATCGGGCGCCTCGTCCGACCAGAGCGCGAACACCCCTCCCGGACGCAGGAACCGCGCCATCCGGGTGAGCCCGTCGACGGTGTAGAAGCCGCCGTGGCTCGGGTTCAGCCGGTGGTCGGGGGTGTGGTCGACGTCGAGCAGCACGGCGTCGAAGCGGCGTCCGGGCGCATCGGGGTCGTAGCCCTCGCCGGCCGACATCGCGAAGAAGTCGCCCTCGACCAGGCGGACCCGCGGATCCGCGGTCAGCTGCTCGCTGCCGGGCAGCAGACCCCTGACGTGCCAGTCGATCACGTCGGGGAGCGCGTCGACGACGAGCATGGCGGCCACCCGCTCGTCCGCGAGGGCCGCACGAGCCGTGAAGCCGAGCCCGAGCCCGCCGACGACGACGTCGACCGACCCGGACGCGTCGAGCGCGGCGAGCCCGAGCCGCGCGAGCTCCTCCTCGCCCTCGGTGAACAGGCTCGACATCAGGTACTCCTCGCCGAGCCGCACCTCGTGCACCTCGACCCCGAGCACCGGCTCGACGCGGCGGCGCAGGGTCAGCTCGCCCATCGGCGTCTCGGCGAACGCGAGCTCCTCGAACCGCCGGCTCACAGGTCGACGACCAGGGCGCGGTGGTCCGACAGCGGGGCGCGCACCGTCCGCGAGACGGGGTGGCGCTCGCCGACGTAGCGGTCGGCGAGCACGTGGTCGAGCTGCACCGACGGACGGTCCGCCGGGAACGTGCGGCCGGTCGCGAGCGCGCGCATGCCGGTCGCACCGCGCGCCTGCCGCGGCGTCATGTTCAGGTCGCCCATCAGCACGAGCGGGCGCGGTGCGTCGCGCAGGCCGCGCAGCAGCACCTTCAGCTGGTGGCTGTTCCAGCGCGGGACGAACGACAGGTGCGTGCAGGCCACCGTCAGCGGGCCCCGCGGCGTCTCGACCACCGCGGCGACTGCCACGCGCGGCTCGTCGCCGAGCAGCATCGGGCGGCGTCGCCCGCGGGCCACGACGGGCACCTTGCGCGGCAGGCCGGGCAGCCGCACCACCTGCCACGACCGCACCGGGAGCCGACTCAGCAGCGCGACCCCGTACGCGGCGGTGCCGGGCTCCTCCTCGCCGGTCGCGGCCGTCCAGGTGGCGCCGGGCGTGCCGGAGAGCGCCGCCACGAAGCGGTGGTGCGGGGCGCCCATCGCCTCGGCCGCCACCGCCGTCAGGTCGGCGTGCCCCGACCGCTCCTGGTCGCGGTCGACCTCCTGCAGGGCCAGCACGTCGCAGTCGAGGTCGCGCACGGCCCGGGTGAGCAGGGACGTGTCGACGCCGGTCGCCGCGTGCGAGACCTTGCCGTTCAGGATGTTGAAGGTGCCGAGGCGCATGGCCCACAGGCTGCCGCGTCCGCGCCCCGCCCGCCATGCGTGCGTCGCCGCCGGGTCGTAGGTTCGGGCCGTGCCCGAGCCGACAGCCGAGCAGGAGGCCCAGCGCGCAGCGCTGAAGCGGGTCGCGGCCGGCCTGCGCGCCACCGGGCTCCCGTACGCGCTCGCCGGCGGGTACGCCGCCTGGGTCCGCGGCGCCCCGGAGCCGCTGCACGACGTCGACTTCCTGGTCGCGGAGGACGACGTCGCCGCCGTGGTGGAGGGGCTGCGCGCCGAGGGGCTCGAGGTCGTCGAGCCGCCCGAGGGGTGGCTGCGCAAGGTGCTCACCGACGGCGTCGTGGTCGACCTGCTGCACCGCACCAACGGGGTGCCGGTGCGGCGCGAGCAGGTCGAGGAGTCCGAGGAGCTGTCGGTGCTGTCGGTCGTGATGCCGGTCGTGACCGTCACGCACTACGTCTGCGCCAAGCTCAACTCCCTCGACGAGCACCACTGCGACCTCGCCGCGCTGCTCCCGCAGGTGCGGGCGCTGCGCGAGCAGGTCGACTGGGCCCGGGTGCGCGAGGTGACGGCCGACAACCCGTTCGCCGAGGCGTTCCTGCTGCTCCTGCGGCGCCTGGAGGTGGCGCCCGACGGATCCTCCGGCTGATCTCCTGCAACGTTTCCGCGTCCTGGTGCGTCGTAGGAGGAGGACGGGCGGCCCGCCCGCCCTGCCGGCACGTCCCCAGGAGGTCCGTCCCGTGCGCGCTCGACCCAGAGCCCTCGTCCCCGCCGTCGCCCTGCTCGCGTTCGTGGCGGGGTGCGCCGACGACGCCCCGCCCGCGACGACGACCACCTCGTCCACCAGCGGCGACGAGTCGTCGGCGTCCGCGCCGGCCACCTCCGCGCCGACCGACGGCGAGGACGCCGCCTACGCCGCCGTCGACGCCTGGCTGGCCGCCACGGCGTCCGGCGACCCCGCGCAGGTCGCCGCGGGCCTCGGCCCGTCGTCGCTGCGCGCCGTCGAGATGATGGGCGGCATCGAGGTGCTGATGAGCGGCCTGGCCGAGGGCATGTCGACCTACGCCCAGCCCGGCCTCCAGCGCACCGCGGTCGAGGTGCGTCCCGGCGCGTGGCTCGTCACCTACGCGGGGGAGCGGCAGGTCGAGGGCACCACCGAGACCACCGCCCGGTCGTGGCTCGTCGTCGACGAGGGGCAGGGGCCGAAGGTCGAGGCGTTCGTGCACCCGCTCCCCGAGCTCGAGTCGCCCGCCGACCCGGCGCGCGCCACGACGACCGACGTCGTGACCGTCACGCTGCCGGCCGGTGGCGAGGCGCTCGCGTACCTCGACGGCGCCACGCCGGTGCCGGTGCAGGTCGAGCCGGTCGACGGCGACCAGGTGCGCGTCACCGCCTCCCCGGAGGGCGGGCTGCCGACCGGCGCCCACAGCGTCACCGTCCTGACGGTGCCCGGCGACGCCGGCGGCACCACCTGGGCGTGCACGACGGTGGCGCTCACCGTGGCCTGACGACGCCGACTAGCCTGGCGCGCATGACGGACACCGAGGTCGTGGTCGTGCTCACCGAGCAGGCGCTGGGCGAGGCCGACGCGCGGCACATCACCGGGCTGCACCAGGGCGAGGCGGTCACGTACCGCGTGCTCGTGCCCGCCGACACCGAGCGCAACCTGCTCGTCGACGTGCTCGACCACCTCAGCCTCGGCGAGCTGCGGCAGGCGCTCGCCGAGCTGCGCAGCGAGCCCGACCCGCAGGAGGCCCGCGCCGACGCCGCCGCCGCCCTCGAGGCCTCCCTCGCCGCCCTGCGCGGCGCCGGCGCCGAGGCCGACGGCGCGGTCACCGACGACGACCCGCTGCCCTCGCTCGAGGCCGCGGTCGCCGCGGCCCCCGCGCGCGAGGTGGTGGTCGTGACGCGCCCCCACGCGGTGGAGGACACGTTCCACCGCGACTGGGCCTCGCAGGCCCGCGACCGGCTCGGCGTGCCGGTGCTGCACAAGTACGCCGGCACCACCTTCCTGGGCTGAGGGAACGCCATGGACCTGCCGGTGATGCCCCCCGTCAAGCCGATGCTGGCCAAGCCGGTGAAGGCCATCCCGCCGGGCCAGATGTACGAGCCCAAGTGGGACGGGTTCCGCAGCATCGTGTTCCGTGACGGCGACGAGGTCGTGATCGGCAGCCGCAACGAGAAGCCGCTCACCCGCTACTTCCCGGACGTCGTGGAGGCGGTGCTGGCGCACTTCCCCGAGCGCGCGGTCGTCGACGGCGAGATCGTCGTCGCCGACGAGGTCGCGAACCGGCTCGAGTTCGAGGCGCTCCAGCAGCGCATCCACCCCGCCGACAGCCGGGTGCGCCTGCTCGCCGAGCAGACCCCGGCGCGCTTCGTCGCCTTCGACCTGCTCGCCCTCGGCGACGACGACCTGACCGGCCGCCCGATCAGCGAGCGGCGCGAGCTGCTGGTGCAGGCGCTCGGCGACGCCGCGCAGGACCCGTCCGCGCGCGTGCACGTGACGCCGGTGACGCACGACGTCGACGAGGCGCAGCGCTGGTTCGAGCAGTTCGAGGGCGCCGGCCTCGACGGCCTCATCGCCAAGCCGCTCGACCTGCGGTACCAGCCCGACAAGCGGGTGATGTGGAAGATCAAGCACGAGCGCACCTGCGACGTCGTGCTCGCGGGCTACCGCACGCACAAGCAGGACGACGAGGCGATCGGCTCGCTGCTGCTCGGGCTGTTCGACGACCGCGGCGTGCTGGCGTCGGTGGGCGTGTGCGGGTCGTTCCCGATGGCGCGGCGCAAGGAGCTGTTCACCGAGCTGCAGCCGCTGGTCACCGACCTCGACGACCACCCCTGGAACTGGGGCGCGCACACCGAGGGGGAGCGCACCCCGCAGCGCAACGCGGGCAGCCGCTGGAACGGCGGCAAGGACCTGTCGTTCACGCCGCTGCGCCCGGAGCGCGTGCTCGAGGTGCGGTACGACTACATGGAGGGGGCGCGGTTCCGGCACGTCGCGCAGTTCGTGCGCTGGCGTCCCGACCGCGAGCCGAGCAGCTGCACCTACGACCAGCTGGAGCGGCCGGTCGGCTTCGACCTCGGCGAGGTGCTCGGCACCCGCTGACGCGCTCGCTCGGGACGCGACGACGGGCCGCCCCCGCGAGGGGACGGCCCGTCGGACGTGCGTGCGGCGTCAGACCGCCTGCGGCGTGAGGGCGAACTGCACCATGCCCTCGGCGTCCGCGCCGGCGTCGAGCGTCTTGTCGTCGAGCAGCACCGCGGCGCCCTGGTCGAGGAACACGCGCGCGCCACCCTCCTCGACGACGGCGTCGTCCTCGGCGGGCAGCGCCGCCAGGGTCAGGCCCAGCTGCTCGTCACCACCCGGCGCGGCGGGCTCGTTCACGATGCGCAGACCCGCCGAGTCGGGCAGGTCGTTCTGCACCAGGATCTGACGGATCGAGCTCTGGGCGCGGTCGGTCAGGTTCAGCACGAGGTGATCTCCTCAGAGGTGGGGGACTGTCGCGGGTGGCGCGGCCTCGCGCCCCCGGCGGACCCCTCCACCGTCGCCCCGACGGACGGCGGAGGTCAAACGCCGTGCATCCCGCGCGTGTCGGCCCTCACGCGCGCCGACCGTGCCGAGCGGGCACGGACCAGGCATGATCGTCGGGTGACCCCACCAGCGCAGGGCCGCCCGCGCACGCGCCGACCCGGCTGGCGTGCGCTCGCCGTCGCGCTGGGCGCGGCGGGCACGCTGCACCTGGTGAAGCCCGACCCGTACGACAGTTTGATCCCGCGCGCGCTCGGTGCGCCGCGCCCGTGGGTGTACGGCTCCGGCGTGGCCGAGATCGCCTGCGCCGCGGCGCTGCTCGTCCCTCGCACCCGTCGCATCGGTGCGCTCGCGAGTGCGGCGCTGTTCGTCGGCGTCTTCCCCGGCAACCTGACGATGGCGGCCCGCGCCCTGCGCTCGCCGCGCGCGTCCACCGGCACCAAGGTGCTCACCGTGGCCCGGCTCCCGCTGCAGGTGCCGCTCGTCACCTGGGCTCTCGCCGTCGCCGGCGACGTCGAACCGGCCCCGCACGCCCCGGGGCGGACGCGGTGAGCGGCCGCGGCCACCCGGTCGCCCGGGCCGCGGCGCTCGGGGCCGCGGTCGGCGGTGGCGCCGTCGTGCTCGCGGGCGCGGCCGTCTCCGGCGTGGCCGTGCACTTCGCGCGCCGCGTCGTGACGCCCGACCGCGTCAAGCCCGACGACGTGCGGGTGCTCGCCGTCGGCGACGGCACCGTCACCCTCGACGCGACCCCCGAGACGACCTCCCCGGGTCGCTACGGCCTGTGGTTGCAGCGCGGCCAGGGGCACGTGCGGCTCGGCGACGTCGTCGAGAAGGACGTGCGCGCCGTCACCGTGACCCGGCGCGTCGAGGCGCTCGACAGCGGGCGGCTCGAGCCGGGCCCGGCCCGCTGGAACCAGTACTACTTCACCGGGACGCCGACCTCCGCGCTCGGGCTGCGCCACGTCGACGTCGAGGTCAGGTCCGACGCCGGGGTGCTGCCCACCTGGTTCGTCCCGCCGCCCAAGGACGTGAAGAAGCGCGACGTCTGGGCGGTGCTCGTGCACGGGCGCGGGGCCACGCGCGAGGAGTGCCTGCGGGCGGTGCCCCTGCTGCACCGGCTCGGCGTGCCCGTGCTGGTGCCGAGCTACCGCAACGACCCCGACGGACCGACGACCTACGGCGGCCGACTCAGCCTCGGCGACACCGAGTGGCAGGACGTCGAGGCCGCCGTGCTCCACGCGCTCGAGCACGGCGCGAGCAAGGTCGTGCTGTTCGGCTGGTCGATGGGCGGTGCGATCGTGCTGCAGCACGTGTCGCGGTCGTGGACGGCCGACCGGGTCAAGGCGCTCGTGCTCGACTCGCCGGTGATCGACTGGAAGGACGTGCTCGAGCACCACGCGCAGATCAACCGGCTGCCGCTGCCGATCGGACGGCTCGGTCTGATGATGCTGGCCGACAGGGCCTGGCGGCGCGTGGTCGGCACCGACGCCCCCGTCGACCTGCGGCGCCTCGACTGGGTCTCGCGCGCCGCCGAGCTGCGGCTGCCGGTGCTGCTGGTGCACAGCGACGACGACGAGTACGTGCCGTCGGGGCCCTCGCGCCGGCTGGCCGAGGCGCGTCCCGACCTGGTGACCTTCGTGGGCTTCCCGCACGCGCGGCACTGCCGGGAGTGGAACACCGATCCCGACCGCTGGGAGCGCGAGGTCGCCCGGTTCCTGCTCCAGCACCTCTGACGGTCAGCGAGCCGTCCAGCGCGCGAGCAGGGTGCCGTCCTGCTCGAGCAGGTGCGCGAGGTGCCACGGGTCGCCGTCGACCGCGGGCCCGTCGAGCACGCGGCGACCGTCGCCGCCGACGACGAGAGGCGCTGTGGTCTGGAGCATCTCGTCGACCCGACCGGCGCCGACCCAGCGCGACATCAGGCGCGGCCCGCCCTCGCAGAGCACGCGCGGCAGACCGCGCTCGACCAGCGCCGCGACCGCGCGGTGCGGGTCGACGTCGTCGTCGCCGGCGACCACGACGCACTCCTCGCCGAGCGAGGACCGCAGGTGGTCGAGCCGCTCGTCTCCGGCCGCGGCAGCGACGAGCACGAGCAGGTGCCAGCCGTCGTCGTCGCGCCCCGGTGCGGCGAGCAGCGCGTCGGGGACCGAGCCGGACGACGTGACGACCGCCAGGCACGGGGCGGCCTGCTGCCCGCGCGCGGCCCGGTCGTCCTGCGCCCAGCGCTTCACGTCGAGCCGGGCGGGATAGCCCTCGGCCCTGACCGTGCCCGCGCCCGCGACCACCACGTCGGCGAGCCCGCGCAGCACCGAGAACACGGACTGGTCCGCAGGGGTCTGCAGCGACGCCGAGAGGCCGTCCCCACCCGTGACCGCGCCGTCGAGGCTCGCCACGAAGTTGGTTCGCACCCAACCGGTCTCGGGCAACGGGTCCGGGTGCGCGTGCAGCGCGACCAGGTCGTCGCGGGTGAGGTCGTCGCGTGGGGCGCCGCTGCCGAGCAGCAGCCGCATCAGAGCCCGGCCTTCTCGCGCACCTGCCGCTTGATCCGTCCGAGCATGCCCGCCATGCCCCGCAGTCGCAGCAGGCTGACCGCCTCGGCCAGCGAGAACCGGTCGGACAGGTCGTCGGGCAGCGCGGCGACCTCGCCCGCGGTGAGCCCGTCGAGGCCCTCGGCGAGGATGCCCGCGAAGCCGCGGGTCGTCGGTGCCTCCGCCGGAGCCGAGAACCACAGGCGCACAGGCGCGTCCGGGCCGCTGCCGTCGACCTCCGCGGTCACGAAGATGGGCGACTGGCACTCCGGCACGGCCTCGAGCAGCTCGGGGTGGTCGGCCAGGCGGTCGGGCAGCGGCGGCAGGTCGCGGCTGAAGTCGAGCAGCAGCTGCAGCCGGTCGGGCACCGCGAGCGCGGCGAAGTCGTCGGCGATCTCCTGCAGCGCCGCGGGCAGCGCCGAGCCGCTCACCGTCCGGGCACCTCGCCGGGCTCGTCGCCCTTGACGATCGGGACGCGGACGACGTTGCCCCACTCGGTCCAGGAGCCGTCGTAGTTGCGCACCTTCTCGAAGCCGAGCAGGTGCGTCAGCACGAACCAGGTGTGGCTCGAGCGCTCGCCGATGCGGCAGTAGGCGACGACGTCGTCGGAGGGGTCGAGGCCCTTCTCCTGCAGGTAGATCTGCTCGAGCTCGGCGCGCCGCTTGAACGTGCCGTCGTCGGCCGCGGCGCGGGCCCACGGGACGGACTGCGCGCCGGGGATGTGGCCGCCGCGCAGCGCGCCCTCCTCGGGGTAGGCCGGCATGTGCGTGCGCGCGCCGGTGTACTCCTCCGGCGAGCGGACGTCGACCATCGGCTTGCCGAGGTGCTCCTTCACGTCGTCGAGGAAGGCGCGGATCGTGGCGTCGTCGCGCTCGACCACCGGGTACTCGACCGGCGTGGGCGACGGCACGTCGGTGGTGTACTCGCGGCCCTCCGCCTCCCACTTGGCTCGTCCGCCGTCGAGCAGGCGCACGTCCTCGTGGCCGAACAGGGTGAACACCCACAGCGCGTAGGCCGCCCACCAGTTGTTCTTGTCGCCGTAGATGACGACGGTGGTGCCGCGGCCGATGCCCTTGCCGCCGACGAGCCGGGCGAAGCCCTCGCCGTCGACGTAGTCGCGGGTGACGGGGTCGTTCAGGTCGAGGTGCCAGTCGATCTTCACCGCGCCCGGGACGTGGCCGGTCTCGTAGAGCAGCACGTCCTCGTCGCTCTCGACGACGACGAGGCCCTCGGTGCCGAGGTGGTCGGCCAGCCACTGGGTGCTGACGAGCCGCTCCGGGTGGGCGTAGTCGGCGAAGGCGGGGTCGGTGTCGGCGGGCAGGGTCACGACTGCTCCTGGAGGGTCGGTGGGGGCTGCGGCGGCGCGGCCGGGTCTGCCTCCGATCCTCCCACCACGTCGGCGAGCGCCGACGGCAGGTCGGCCTCCAGCGACTCCCGGGCGACCGCCAGCCGGTGCTCGAGGTGCAGGTCGCCCCCGGCGTGCGCGAGCCGCTGGCGCACGAGCTCCAGGTCCTGCAGGTCGCCGAGCACCCGCTGCAGCCAGCGGGCCCGCTCCACGGTGTCGCCGGCGCCCACGACGCCGGCGGTCTGGGCCACCTCGGCGGCGTAGCGCAGGCGCTTGGCCGCCTTGCGCACGTCGTGCCAGGTGCTGCCGGTGCCGGGCGCCTCGCCGCTGGCCCGTGCCCGCCGGACGCGGGCGCGCAACCGTGCGCGCGCCCGTCCGGGCGCGGACCCGACACCGTCCGACGAGGGGGACGCCACCGGGTCCCACCCCGGGACGCCGGCGTACGCCGCGACCTGCGCGGCCAGGTGCAGCAGGTCGTCGTCGAGCGCGGCCGCGTCGGTGTCGCCGTCGGGCTCGGCGTCGGCGCGCAGCAGGCGCAGCACGGCGGCGAGGTGCTCACGGGTCCACTTGTCGTCGACGGCCCAGCCACGCACGACCTCGCCGACCACCTCGGCGTCGCGGGCGGACGACATCGCGCGCCCGAGCTCCTTCGCGGTGAGCGCGATCCGACGGGCGTCGTCGCGCCGGTCGTCCGGCCCGTGAGGGAGGTGGTCCAGCAGCGCGCTGCGGATGCGGCGGCAGGCGACCCGCGCGTCGTGCACGTCGTCGTCGGCGACGGCGAGGCGGAGGTCGTCGGACTGCTCCAGCAGGTAGCCGCGCAGGGCGGCACCCGCCGGGGACGCGGTGGGGCCGGTCACCTCGGACAGCTCGCCGGCCCCCTGCACGCCCGTCAACCTACGCCGCCGGGGACCCCGTCGGGGTGGTCCGTCCGGGTGCACCCGGGACCCGGGGCGGGTGCAGGCACGCCCCCGTAGGCTCGGCCGGTGCCCGCCGCCCGACTGGTCGACCGCGATCCCGTGGTGCCGCGCGACCGGTTGCTGGCCGACCTGGTGCCGCCGCCGCACTTCGCGTCCGTGTCGTTCGACGGCTACCGGGCGGACCCCGCGCAGCCGACGCAGGAGAGGGCGGTCGAGCTGCTGCGCGCGTTCGCGGCGCGGCTGGGGGAGCGGCCGTCCGGGAGCGGTCTGCGGCGCCTGCTGGGCCGCGGCGGCCGCGACTCCGGCCGTCCGGGCGTCTACCTGGACGGCGGCTTCGGCGTCGGCAAGACGCACCTGCTCGCGGCCCTCTGGCACGCGGCCCCGGCGCCGAAGGCGTTCGGCACCTTCGTCGAGTACACGAACCTCGTCGGCGCCCTCGGGTTCCGCGAGGCGGTCACGGCGTTGTCGACCAACCGGCTGGTGTGCGTCGACGAGTTCGAGCTCGACGACCCCGGCGACACGGTGCTCATGGCGCGGCTGCTGCGCGAGCTCGCCGACGCCGGCGTGCGGCTCGCGGCCACGTCGAACACGCTGCCGGACGCGCTGGGGGAGGGGCGGTTCGCCGCCGACGACTTCCTCCGCGAGATCCAGGCGGTGGCAGGCCACTTCGACGTCGTGCGCATCGACGGCGACGACTACCGCCACCGCGGCAACCCGGTGCCGCCCGAGCCGCTGCCGGACGACGACGTCGCCGCGGCGGCGACCGGCGGGTCCGCGGTGGTCGACGAGTTCCACGCGCTGACCGCCCACCTGGCGACGGTGCACCCGAGCCGGTACGGCGCCCTGCTCGACGGCGTCGCCGTCGCGGGCTGGCGCGGGGTCGAGCAGGTCGAGGACCAGAACGTCGCGCTGCGGCTGGTCGCGCTCGTCGACCGGATGTACGACCGCGACGTCGTGCTGCGGACCAGCGGCGTGCGGCTCGACGGGCTGTTCACCGAGGCCATGCTCGAGGGCGGGTACCGCAAGAAGTACCGCCGGGCGCTATCGCGGCTGACCGCGATGGCCCGCGCCGACCTGCCCGCCTGACGCCGCCGCTGATCATGACGATCGGCCCGTCATCGAGACACGCACGCGCAGATCGTCACGATCGGTGGCGCGCCGTCGCCGAGACTGCAGGAGATGGGCGTCCGCCCGTCCGCCACGCCCGGGTACTGCGGTCTCGGTCTCAGGACGCCCTCGCGTCGCTCACACCCGGACGATGGCGGCCGACGGGCCGGGGAGGGTGACGCCGTCCGGCTCGAGCATGGCGCCGTCCCACGCGGCGAGGGTCGCGAGCGGGGTGGCCCCCAGCGGCACGGTGCGCTGCTCGGCAGCGAGGTTCAGCACCAGGCGCAGCGACCCCCGGTGCACGACGAGCCAGCCGGCCTCCTCGTCGTGCTCGACGTGGACGGTGCGCAGGTCGTCGGTGCGCAGGTCGTCCTCGCGCCGGCGCAGCGAGACCAGCTCGCGGTGCCAGGCCAGGAGCCGCTGGTGCGGCTGCACGGCGATCTCGTCCCAGTCGAGCACGGACGCGTCGCGGGTGGCGTGGTGCTGCGGGTCGGGCACCTCGGCGGCCCAGCCGTGCTCGGCGAACTCGCGGCGCCGGCCCTCGCGGATCGACTCGGCCAGGTCGGGGTCCTCGTGGTCGGTGAAGAACTGCCACGGCGTGGCCGCCCCCCACTCCTCGCCCATGAACAGCATCGGCGTGAACGGCGAGGTGAGGGTCAGGGCCGCGGCGGCCGCCAGCACGCCCGGCGAGACGTTCGCCGACGGCCGGTCTCCGGTCGCCCGGTTGCCCACCTGGTCGTGGTTGCTGGTGTACGCCAGGAAGGCGTGCCCGCCCAGGGCGGCGCGGTCGACCGGTGCGCCCCAGTCGGTGCCGCGGAAGGTGGAGTGGCCGCCGTCGTGCAGGAAGACCGAGGTGAGCACCTTCGCGAGCGTCGCGTACTCGCCGAAGTCGACGTAGTAGCCCTGCCGCTCACCGGTGGTGAGCGAGTGCACGGCGTGGTGGAAGTCGTCGTCCCACTGCGCGGTCATGCCCAGACCGCCCGAGGCCGTGGGCGTCACCATCCGCGCGTCGTTGAGGTCGGACTCGGCCACCAGGCCGAGCGGGCGACCCAGCTCGGACGCCAGCGCCGCCGTCTCGTCGGCCAGCTGCGCCAGCACGTGCTGCTCGGAGTCGTCGACCAGCGCGTGCACGGCGTCGAGCCGCAGCGCGTCGACGTGGAAGTCGCGGAACCAGCGCAGCGCGTTGTCGACGACGAACCGGCGCACGTGCTCGCTGCCGTCGTCGTCGAGGTTGACCGCCTGCCCCCACGGCGTGTGGTGCTTGTCGGTGAAGTACGGCCCGTAGCCGTGCAGGTAGTTGCCGCTCGGCCCGAGGTGGTTGTAGACGACGTCGAGGCACACCGCGAGCCCCCTGGTGTGGCAGGCGTCGACGAAGCGCTGCAGCGCCGCCGGCCCGCCGTACGGCTCGTGCACGGCGTAGAGGTCGACGCCGTCGTAGCCCCAGCCCCAGCGTCCCGGGAACGCGGCCAGCGGCATCAGCTCGACGACGTCGACGCCGAGCGACACCAGGTGGTCGAGCCGCTCGACCGCCGAGTCGAGCGTGCCCTCGGCCGTGAAGGTGCCCACGTGCAGCTCGTAGAACAGCGCACCGCGCACGTCGGTCCCGCTCCACGAGGTGTCGTCCCACCGGTGCCGGGCGGCGTCGAACACGCGGCTGGGGCCGTGCACGCCGTCGGGCTGCCACGCCGAGCGCGGGTCGGGCACAGGGTCGGCGCCGTCGAGCGAGTACCAGTAGTCGGTACCGTGCCCGGCGTCGTCGACCTCGGCGCTCCACCAGCCGTCGTCGTTGCGGCGCAGCGGCTCTCGTCGTCCGTCGCCCGGGAGGACGACGTCGACCGCGGTGGCGGACGGGGCCCAGACGGAGAAGGTGTGCACGCGTCCAGCCAATCACGCGGGGTCGGCGCACGCCCCCTCAGGAGGCGGGCTCGGGGTGGGTGTCGACCCACCAGCGCCGCCACGCGGTCTCGACCTGGTCGAACGCGTCGTCGGCGAGCCCGAACGTCGACACGATCACCATCGAGTCGAAGCCGCCGCCGTCCGCGGCCTTGTCGGCCGCGACCACGAGCCCGGGACCGTACGCGTCGACGGTGGCGCCGGTCTGCGCCCCGGTGCGGAAGAAGACGGTGCCCGCCAGGTCGAGCCCCTCGGCAGGGGTGGCCGACCAGGCCCCGCCCCGCGTCCGGTCCAGCTCGAGCAGCTCCCGCGCGGACGGGCCGCCGGCCGCGTGCAGGAACACCGTGCGACGCGCGACGTCGCCGTGGGTCTCCACGACGAAGCGCAGCTGGGCGAGGAACGACACCCAGCCCTGGGTGATGTCGTCGTACATCGCGTCCCAGTCGGGGTCGGTGCCGCGCGGGCCGCGGGTGATGCGCACGACCGTGCAGTCGCCGGACCGGCGCAGGTCGAACCGGTCGCCGTGCTCGAAGGAGCCCGGCGCCGCCCCGCCCCTGGTCTCGAGCGCGTACGGCTCGGTCGCCTCGCGCGCGCCCGAGCCGTAGATCAGGTCGATCTCCTCGTCGAGCTCGTCGTAGTCCCAGCCGTGCCAGCGGGCGATCAGCGCGGGGTCTCGCAGGTGCTCCCACACCGTCGCGACGGGCGCGGCGACCACGACCTCGACGACGGGACGGCCGTCCTCGTCGTGGACGCGGACGGAGTCGGGCTCGGGCAGGTCGTTCACGGCTGCTCCTGGGGGCGGGGACGGGGTGCGGGATGGCCCCCGACGACGACGCGGTGCCGCCGTCCGCCGGGGGAGTGGAACCTGCGGGTGACCTCGGCGAGGGCCTCGGCCAGCGCGTCGGTGTAGGCGTGCACGTCGGACGGCCGCGCGAGCGCGACCTCGGTCTCGAGCGTGAAGGTGAGCAGGCGCTGGCCGCGCGACTGCGCGGCCGCCTGCATCCGCGTGACGTCGCGGACGACGCCGGACGCGGTGCCCACCAGGTGGTCGGCCGCGTGCCGGTCGCGCTCGCGCACCCGTCCGCGCGGCAGCACGTCGGGGTCGACGACGAACTCCTGCGCGCTGCGGCGCAGGACGCGCTCGGTGAACCCGCGCCGCTGCCGCAGCTCGACCAGCTCGACCAGGCCCGCCTGCTCGAGCACCTTGCAGTGGTACGCGACCTGCTGGCGGGTGAGGCCCAGCCGCTCGGCGACGGCCGTGGCCGAGGCGGGCTCGGCGAGCGCGTCGAGCACGCGGCGCCGCACGGGGGACAGGCCGGCCAGCAGCCGGTCGGGGTCGTCGACCAGCGCCACCGCCGCCCCGCTGCTCGTCGCCACGGGGACGACGGTGGCATTGGACAAATCCGTTTGTCAATACGTCACGCCCGGCGGGGCCGCGCCGTCGACCGGGTACGACACCGCACCGACTCCAGGAGACCCGATGCCGCGCATCAGCACCGACCCCCGCACCTTCGCCACCCCGCCGTCGCTCGCGACCCGTCTCGCCCTGCGCGCCTCGCGGCGGATGATGGGCGGGGACGTCGACACCGTGGGGGCGATGGCCCACCGCCCGGGTGTGCTGTTCCCGTGGGCGCTGCTCGAGACGACCGCGCAGCGCGGGAGGTCGGTGCTCCCGCCGCACCTGCCCGAGCTCGTCACGTTCGTGGTGTCGGTGCGGCTCGGCTGCTCGTGGTGCATCGACTTCGGCGCGAGCCGCTGGGAGCAGCAGGGTCTCGACCCGCAGGTGCTGCGGCACGCGGTGGCGTGGCGGCAGGCACCCGACGACGTCCTCGACGCCGACGCCAAGGCGGCGTTCGCCTACGCCGAGGCGCTGTCGGCCGAGCCGGTCGAGGTCGACGACGCCATGGTCGCCGACCTGGTCGAGCGCTTCGGCGAGGCCGGTGTCGTCGAGATCTCGTTCTGGGCGGCGCTGGAGAACATGCGCGGACGGTTCAACTCGGCGCTCGGCCTCACCTCGCAGGGCTTCAGCTCCGGCGACGCGTGCGCCCTCGCCGCGGCTCAGTCGAGCGCCAGGTAGCGGCCGACCTTGTCGGGCGCGAGCACGGCGTGCACGGCCTGCACCGCGCCGTCGTGCACCGTGAACGCGTAGACGCCGACCGGCGCGGTGCGCGGCTTGCTCGACCCGTTGTGCACCACCACGCCCGGCTGGCCGTTCACGAGGACCGTGCGGAACGAGACCAGGTCCCACTCCGCGATCCGCGCGAGCCCGGCGAGGAAGCGCGCCACCTCGTCGGCCCCGTCGAGCCGGCGGCCGGCGGCCGTGACGCGACCCGCGTGGTCCGCGACGAGCACCACGTCGGGCGCGAGCAGCGCGGCGATCCGGTCGGGGTCGCCGGCCAGCAGGGCCTGCTGCAGGTCGCCGAGCACCCGCTGCTGCTCGGCGACCTGCGCCGGCGGCGGCAGGGCCGCCTCGTGCAGCCGGCGCCGTCCGCGCACCGCGTGCTGGCGAGCCGCCTCGGTGCTCACCTCGAGCACCTGCGCCACCTGGTCGAACGGCACGCCGAGGGCGTCGTGCAGCACCACGGCCACCCGCTGCTCGGGCGTGAGCCGGTCGAGCACGACGAGGAACGCCATCCGCACCGACTCCCCGAGCTCGGCGAGCTCGGCCGGGTCGTCGCTGCGCCCGCCGAGCGGGCGGCCGTCGAGGTCGTGGACGAGCGGCTCGGGCAGCCACGGACCGACGTACTGCTCTCGCCGCACCCGCGCCGAGCGCAGCAGGTCGAGCGCAGCGCGGCTCACCACGGTGGTGAGCCACGCCGCGGGAGAACGGATCTCGTCGACGTGCTCCGCGAAGCGCGGCCACACGTCGGCCACGACGTCCTCGGCGTCGGCCCAGCTGCTGGTCAGCCGGTAGGCGACCCCCAGCAGGCGGGTGCGCTCGGCGGCGAAGACGGCCGCGGCGTCGTCGGTGGTGGTCACGGCAGACAGGTCCTCACAGGGTGCTCGACGGTGCAGCCCGCCACATCGTGACACCACTAGGGTCGGCCCATGGCGAAGACCGAGGCTGACGCACCGCAGCAGGTGGCCGACGTGCTGGCGGTGGGCGAGGTGTTCCGGCTCGACGACGTCGACACCCGCTCCACGCCCGGGTTCGGCGGCGACAAGGCCGCAGGGCAGGCCGCGCTCGCCGCGGGCACCGACGAGCTGTCCGCCCTGCAGGAGCGGCTGTTCGCCGAGGGCACCTCGGACGGCACCCGCTCGGTGCTGCTCGTCGTGCAGGGCATGGACACCTCGGGCAAGGGCGGCATCATGCGCCACGTCATGGGCGCCGTCGACCCGCAGGGCGTGCACCTGCGGTCGTTCAAGGCCCCGACGGAGGAGGAGCTCGCGCACGACTTCCTCTGGCGCATCGAGCGCGCGCTGCCGCGTCCGGGCCTGATCGGGGTGTTCGACCGCTCGCACTACGAGGACGTGCTCATCGCCCGGGTGCGTTCGCTGGTGCCGCGGCACGTCGTCGACGCGAGGTACGAGCAGATCAAAGAGTTCGAGCAGCGCCTGGTGGCGCGGGGCACCACGGTCGTCAAGGTGATGCTGCACATCTCCAAGGGCGAGCAGAAGGAGCGCCTGGCCGAGCGGCTCGAGCGTCCCGACAAGTACTGGAAGTACAACCCCGGCGACGTCGACGAGCGGCTCCGGTGGGACGACTACCAGGAGGCGTACCAGCTCGCGCTGACCCGGTGCTCCACCCCGCAGGCCCGCTGGCACGTCGTACCGGCCGACCGGAAGTGGTACGCGCGCTGGGCGGTGCAGCAGCTGCTGCTCGACGCCCTCACCGACCTCGACCCGCAGTGGCCCCCCGCCGAGTTCGACGTCGAGGCCGAGCAGGCGCGCCTTGCCGCCTCCTGAGGGCGACCACGGCACGACGGCGCCCTCGCTGACCGTCGGGCCCCGCGCGCGCGACCTGTGGGCCGGCGCGGTCGGGGTCGTCCCGGCCGCGGCCGTGCTGGTCCTCGCGACGCTGCTCGACGTGCGCCACCCCGCGGTCCTGGTGCTCGCTGCCGTCTCGGCGCTGGCGGCCGGCACCGCCGCCGTGCTCCGAGCCCGCACCGTCGTCGGTCCGGAGGGCGTCGACCGCCGCGAGCTGCTGCGCGCCGAGCACCTCCCGTGGGACCGCGTGCTGCTCGCCGCAGTCGGCCGGTGGGAGCGGCCCGGTACCGGCGGTCCCGGTTCCGGGGCCGGCGAGACCTGGCTGTACGTCACCGGGCAGGGCGCCGACGGGACCTACGAGCAGGTGCCGCTCGTGTCGACGCGGTCGCTGCGCCGGCTCGAGGCCTCCCGCACCCGGGCGGGGCGGCGGTCGCAGGCGCAGTGGCGGTCGGCGATCGCCGCGCTGGAGGCCAGGGGCCATATGGTGCGCGCCAGCCCGCAGCTCGCCCGCGAGGACCTGGCCGCGTTCGAGCGGCTGCGCGCGGAGCAGCCGGTCCGCGAGGACTAGAGCAGCTCGGCGAGCAGCCGGGCGGCCCTCGCGGCCCCGTCGCCCGCCACCGGTCGGTACGACACCTCCTGCCCCACCTCGGTCAGGACCAGCTCCGCGAGACGGTCCGGCTCGCAGGCCTCCTCGTAGTCGACGTGCCGCCCGGCCCGGTACCGGTCGAGCCGGTGCCGCACGTGCAGCTGCTGCTCGAAGTGGTGCCGCAGGGGCACCCGCAGGAACGGCCGCCCGGTCGCGGTGAGCTCCATGCAGGTCGTCAGACCGCCCTGCACCACGGCGAGGTCGGACGCCGCCAGGTGCCGGTGCAGGTCGGGGACGTGGCCGACCACCCGCGCACCGCGCCGCCGCGGCAGCGACCGCGGGTCGATGCGGGGGCCGGCGACCACGACGAACCGCAGGTCGGGCGCCTGCCGGCGCACCAGCGGCACGGCGTCCAGCACGCGGCGCAGCAGGTGGTGCCCGACGCCCGACCCGCCCACCGACACCACGCACACCCGCTCGTCCTCCCGGTACCCCAGGTCGGCGCGCAGCGCACCGCGGTCGAGCAGTCCCGACGGGTCGAAACCCGTGACGTACCCGGCGAAGTCGAAGTGCTCGTCGGTCCACGCGCGGATCGACGGCAGGCCGGGCCCGAACTCGTCGGGCACGACGTCGTCCGGGTCGCCGACGAACACGGACCGGTCGCGCACCCACCGGAAGCGCTCGCGCTGCTCGAGCATCTCCGCGTTGTGGTCAGCGACCAGCCTGCGCTCCTCGGGTCCGGCACCCGGAACGGGCAGCCACCCGACGAAGTCCGTCATCCAGGCGAACGCGAACCGCTTCAGCGACGGGTTCTCGTGCAGCAGGTGGTCGACGTCCCAGGCCTCGTCACCCACCACGAGGTCGTACGGCGTCTCGCGCACCACCTCGTCGAACACCATGAAGTTCGCGACGAGCACCTCGTCCATCGAGCGGATGGCGTCGAACGCGTGCAGGTCGTGCTCGTGCGCGACGTCCTCGACGTGCTGGGACTCCGACAGCAGCCAGCGCGACGCCGGGTGCACCCGCTCGCCCGCCTGCTCGAGCACGGCGGTCACCGGGTGCTGCGCCAGCCAGTCGACCTCGACGTCGGGGTGCAGCGTGCGCAGCTCCTGGGCGACGGCCAGGTCGCGGCGGGCGTGGCCGAGCCCGATCGGCGAGGACAGGTAGAGCACCCGCCGGGGACGGTGCCGCGCCGACGGCCGTACGACCTGCGGCGCCGGGGGAGGGGGTGCGACCCGCCCCAGGAAGTCGTCGAGCAGGTGGTTCACCGCGACCGGGTCGCGCGACATCGGCCCGTGCCCCGACCCCCCGAGCAGCACCAGCGAGCCACCGGTCAGCTCGGCGACGCGGCGCCCGACCTCGGACCGGGTGACGCGGTCGTCGGTGCCGTGCACGACGACCACGGGGCACCGCACCCGCGCGCACAGGTCGGCGGGGTCGGCGGTGACGGCGCCGTCGGCCCCGCCCCAGGCGGCGACGGTGTCGACCAGCACCTCCGGCGAGGTCTCCAGGCCCCACCGGACGCAGTCCTCGACCTGCTGGGTCGAGTGCGGCTCGGGGAACATCTGGTCGAAGAAGAAGTCCAGGAAGTCTCGGTACCCGCCGTCGAGCCAGTGCCGCCGGTTGTACTTCTCCCACCCCTGCGGGTCGGTGACCGGGCTGTCCCACCCCTCGCGCGTGCCGACCCCGGGGCTCGGACCGACGAGGAACAGCCCGAGCACGTTCTCCGGGTGCTCGGCGGCCACCCCGAGCGACCACGCCGCACCGCGCGACAAGCCCACGAGCACCGCCTGCTCGGTGCCGGTGGCGGCCAGCACCGCGACGGTGTCGGCGACGAAGCGGTCGTGCCCGTACGACGCCGGCCCGGACGGTCGCCCGGACCGTCCGCAGCCGCGCCCGTCGAACGTCACCACCCGGTGGTGCCGGGCGAGGTGGGCGACCTGCCCCTTCCAGAACCGCGAGTGGATGATCGACCAGGTCGGCATCAGCACCACGGTCGTGGGACCCGAACCGAAGACGCGCCAGGCGATCTCGACGCCGTCCTCCGACAGCGCCGTCCCCTCCGCGTCCGGCTTCCTGGCCCACCGCTCCACGTTCCTCATGGTCGCCCTCCCCGCAGCCCCCGCGCTACGGCCGCACCTCGTAGACGGTGTTGAACGGCGTCCCGGCCACGGCGGCGAACCGGGTGAAGCCGGCGGCGGTGACGACGTCGCGCAGCCGGGCCGGGCCCGCCTGGGTGCCGATCGCGAGGCCGACGTCCTGCGACAGCGACGCAGGTGTGCACAGCAGCGTCGAGAAGCCGTAGTAGGCCCGACCGATCGGGTGCAGGTTGTCCTCGACACGCTCTCCCGCAGCAGGTTCCACCAGCATCCAGGTGCCGTCGTCGGCCAGCGCCTCGCGCACCCGGCGCGCCGCCCCGACCGGGTCGCCCATGTCGTGCAGGGCGTCGAAGGTCGTGACGAGGTCGTAGGGGCCGCCGTCGAGGGCCTGCGCCGACGCCGTGACGAAGCTCGTGCGCCCGGCCACGCCCGCCTCCTCCGCCCGCTCGCGCGCCACCGCGATCGACGCGTCGTGGTAGTCCGACCCGATGAACTGCGACGCCGGGAACGCCTGCGCCATCAGCACCGTCGAGGCCCCGTGCCCGCAGCCGACGTCGGCGACGCGGGCACCGCGACCGAGCCGTTCGACGACGCCGTCGAGCGCCGGCAGCCACTCGGCCACCAGGTGCGCGTGGTAGCCCGGCCGGAAGAACCGCTCGCAGCCGACGTGCACGTCGCTCACGTGCTCGTGCCAGCCGACGCCCGAGCCGCTGCGCGCCGCCTCCAGGACGTGGTCGGTGTCGTGCACCGTGCCGAGCGCGATCTGGAAGAAGCCCGGCAGGAACGCGGGGCTGTCCTCGTCGGTGAGCGCGACGGCCTGCTCGGCCGGGAGCCGGTAGGTGGCCGACGCCGGGTCGTACTCGACGTAGCCGCCGGCCGCCTGCGCGTTGAGCCACTCCCGGGCGTAGGGCTCCCCGGTGCCGGTGTCGTCGGCGAGCCGGGCCGGCGTCGTCGGCCCCGAGGCCACCATCGCGCGGTAGTAGCCGAGCTTGTCGCCCATCACGACCAGCGCCGCGTTGAGCGTGGCGCCCACCTCGTCGACCGCCTTCAGCACGAACGCCATCAGGCGGTCGGGGTCGACGGCGCCGGTGGTGGCGTCGTCGGCGCGGTCCTGCAGCTCGGTCATGTCGTCCTCCGCTCGTCCTGCCGGCACCGGGCGGCGCCGTCCACGTGCCGGGGACGCTAGGGACGGCCGGACCGCCCGGGCATCAGGGAACCCCCCTGGGAACCGCCCTAGACTCCCCGCGTGCTGGTCGGACGCGAGCACGAGCGGCAGGTCGTGGACCGCGTGCTCGCCGCGGCCCGGGTCGGCCGCAGCGGCGCGCTGCTGCTGACGGGCGAGCCCGGGATCGGCAAGAGCGCGGTGCTCGACGACGTGCGCGCCCGGGCGGGCGGGATGCGCGTGCTCGAGCTGCGCGGGGCCGTCGCGGAGCGGGAGCTCTCGTTCGCCGGCCTGCACCAGCTCTGCGCGCCCCTGCTCGACCTGCTCGAGCGCCTCCCGGCCCCGCAGCAGGAGGCGCTCGGGGTCGCCCTGCGCACCCGCAGCGGGACGAGCCCCGACCGGCTCGGGGTCGGCGTCGCGACCCTCGGGCTGCTCAGCCGGGCCGCCGACGACGACCCCCTGCTCGTGCTCGTGGACGACGCGCACCTGCTCGACCGGCCGTCGGCGGAGGCGCTCGCGTTCGTCGCCCGTCGGCTCGTCACCGACCGGCTCGCGCTGCTGGTGGCGATGCGGCCCGACGAGCAGTCGCCCCTCGCCGGTGCCGGGCTCGAGCCGTTGCCGCTGACCGGGCTGGACGTCGAGGCCGCCCGGCTGCTGGTCGGCGGCACCCGCGACCGCGCCGCGCACCTGCACCGGGCCACCGCGGGCAACCCGCTCGCGCTGCTCGAGCTGGCGGCGCGGCCGCAGGCGCTGCGCGGGTCGGAGAGCGGCGCGCCGGTCGCGCTGGAGCGCGGGCTGCAGGACGCGTTCGCAGCCCGTGCGTCCGACCTGCCGGACGACGCCCAGCAGGTGCTGCTGCTCGCCGCCGCCGGGACGCACGACCTGGCGCTGCTCGACCTCGCCTGCCGGGCAACAGGTCTGGACGTCGGTGCCCTCGTCCACGCCGAGCGGGCGGGACTGGTGGTGGTGGGGCCGGGGACGGTCGAGTTCCGGCACCCGCTCGTGCGGGCTGCCGTGCACGGCGCCGCCGACCCTGCGCGCCGGCGCGAGGCGCACCGGGCGCTGGCCGACGCGCTGGCGGTGGCGCAGGGCCCGGCACCCTCGGCGGCCACCCAGGAGCGCCGGGCGTGGCACCTAGCCGAGTCCGTGCTCGGGCCCGACGAGGACGTCGCGACCACCCTGGTCGCGGCCGCGGAGGGTGCCGGTGGGCGGGGGGCGCACGCGGTGGCGGCCGCGCTGCTGGAGCGGGCCGCGGTGCTCTCGCCGGACCCGGCCGACCGGACGGTGAGGGTGCTCGACGCGGCGGCCGGCGCGTGGCTGGCCGGGCTGCCCCGCCGCGCGACCGCGCTGCTCGACCGCGTCGAGGCGTCCGCGTCGCCGGTGCAGGCCGTGCGGGTGAGTGAGCTCCGGGGCGCCGTCGAGGCCCGCGCCGGGTCCCTGCCGGTCGCCCGCGACCTGCTGCTCGCCGGTGCCGAGCGCGCCGCCGGGATCGACCCCGACCGGGCGGTGCTCCTGCTCGCCGACGCCGTGCACGCCTGCTTCTACCTCGGCGACACCGCGCACGCGGTCGCCGCGGCCGACCGCGTGCTCGACCTGCTCGGCCCGAGGACGACCGCCCCCGTGCGCGGCGTCGGCCTGGTCGCCGCGGGCGCCGCCCACGTCCTGGCCGGGTCCGGCGACCGCGGTGCCGAGCTCGTCCGCATGGGGCTGGCCGTGCCGGCGACCCCGGGGGTCGACGACCCGCTGCGGGTGCAGTGGGCGGTGCTCGGCCCGATGTTCCTGCGCGAGGGGACGGCGCGCGACCGGTTGGGCGCCGTGGTCGACCGGCTCCGCCGAGGGGCGGCGTCGGCGCACCTGGCGATGCTGCTCGGGACGGTGGCGCGCGACGACGCGACGTCAGACCGCTGGGCCGACGCCGAGGCCGGCTACCTCGAGGCCGCCCGGCTCGCCGACGAGCTGGGCCAGAGCACCGACGCCGCGTTCGCGCTCGCCGGCCTGGCCTGGCTGCAGGCCCGGCGCGGCGAGGACGAGCAGGCGCGCGAGGCCGCCGCCCGGGCCGACGCGCTGGGGGAGCGGCACGAGGTGCACCTGGCCCGGGCCTGGGCGGCATCGGCCCTCGGTGACCTCGAGGCCGGAGCCGGTCGGGTGGCGGCGGCCGAGGAGCGCTACCGGTCGCTGCTGTCCCTGCTCGACCGGCTCGGTCTCGGCGATCCCGACCTGTCACCCGTCCCCGAGCTGGTCGAGACCTGCTGGGCCGCAGGGCGTCCCGACGAGGCGGCAGCGCTGGCCGACACGTACCTGATCGCGGCGCAGGACAAGGGGCAGCCGTGGTCGCTGGCGCGGGCGCACCGCGCTGTCGGGACGTCCCGGCCGGACGGCGTCGACGAGGCGCACCTCGAGGCCGCGCTCGCCCACCACGCCCGCACCGCCGACGTCTACGAGACCGCCCGCACGCGAATGGCGTTCGGCGCCCGCCTGCGTCGGGACCGGCGTCCCACCGACGCCCGGCCGCTGCTCGAGGCGGTGCTGGCCGACCTCGTCCGGCTCGGTGCGCGGCCGTGGGCCGACCGCGCCGCGGCCGAGCTGCGGGCCACCGGCCGGACGGTGCGCCGGCGCAGCACCGGGCCCGTCGAGCAGCTGACGCCGCAGGAGCGGCAGACCGCGCAGGTGATCGCGACCGGGCTCACCACGCGCGAGGCCGCGGCGGCGCTGTTCCTCAGCCCCAAGACGGTCGAGTTCCACCTGCGCAACGTGTACATCAAGCTCGGCATCCGCTCCCGCGACGAGCTCGCGCGCGCGATGGCCGCGCTGGAGGGTGCCTAGCGCGCGTCCTCGACGCGGACCAGCAGCGCCACCGGCAGCGCCGTCAGCAGCTCGCCGAGCCGCACGGGCGCGCCGCCGTCGACGTCGCGACCGGTCAGCAGGTCGTGCCAGCGCCCCTCGGGCAGGGCCACCGTGTGCTCGCCCCAGCCACCGAGGTCGTCGAGCTCCTTCGCCAGCCGGGTCGCGAGCGTCACCACCCGCGGCCCGCCGTCGTCGGTGCGTGTGAACGCCACCACGTGACCGGTGGTGGTCGGCAGCGGCGCGTACCCCGCACCGGTGCCGACGAACGCCTCCGGGTGGTCGCGCCGCAGCCGCAGCGCCCGTGAGGTGACCAGCAGCTTCTCCTCGTCGAGGCCGCGCGGCGCCTGCCCGGCGTCGAGGCGCTCGAGCCGGGCACCGCGGTCGACGAGGTCGACCGGACGCCGGTTGTCGGGGTCGACGAGCGAGGACTCGACCAGCTCGGTGCCCTGGTAGACGTCGGGGACGCCGGCGGTGGTGAGCTGGACGAGCTTCTGGCCCAGCACGCCGACCCGCACCAGGTCGGCGGTCGCCGCGACGAACGCCCGCACCCCGTCGACGAGGTCGGCCGACCCGAGCACACCGGTGGCGAACGCGGCGACCGCCTGCTCGTACGGCTCGTCGACGGCCGTCCAGGTGGTGCGCACCTTGGCCTCGCGCACCGCCTTGGTGAGGTAGGTGAGCAGCCGCTCGGACGAGATCGGCTCGTCGGCGACGTGGTCCCACGTCGCGATCAGGGTCTGCCAGACGAGGTACTCCGTGGGCCCGTCGAGCAGGGGCGAGCGCACGTCGGCCGAGGCCGCGTGCCACGCGCGCACCGACTCGTCCCACAGCCCGGGCACCTCCGACAGCACGGCGAGGCGCGCCCGGGCGTCCTCGGCGCGCTTGGTGTCGTGCGTCGACAGCGTCGTCATGGCGGTGGGCCAGTGGGTCAGCTGCCGCTCGGCCCACGCGTGCACCTGCTCGGGGCTGACCCCGAACCGGTCGGGGTCGCCCCCGACCTCGTTGAGGGCGAGCAGCCGGAACGAGCGGTAGTACGCGGTGTCCTCGATGCCCTTGGCCATCACCGGCCCGCAGGTCTGCTGGAACCGCACGACCAGCTCGGCGCGGTCGGCGTCGCCGCTGCGGCCCGCGCTGCCGGCCTCGTGCCCGAGCACGAGGTCGACGACCAGGTCGAGGGTCTCGTGCAGGTCGTCGGGCAGCCGCTCGCGCGCCAGGTCGGCGGCGTGCCGCACCACCTCGACCTGCGCCGGGGGGGCCTGCTCACCGGGCACGACGTAGGCGCGGTACCGGTCGAAGGCGACCAGCAGCGCGGTGACCACGGCCTCGAGCCCGCGGCGGGTGTGGTCGCGCAGCCGGATGTCGGCGGAGGTGATGCCGACCAGCAGCTCGACGAGGCGGTGCACCTCGGCGTAGAGGCCGCCGCGCACGACCTCGTGCTTGGCCAGCTCGACGACGTGGTGCATGTCGCGCAGCAGGTCGGGGTCGTCGCCGGCGAACTGCGACCAGGTCGCTTGCAGCGCACCGGCTGCCGACGGGTGCACGAACAGGCCACCCACCCGCAGCAGGGCGTCGTACCCGGTGGTGCCGGCGCACGGCCAGTCGTCGGGCAGCGGCTCCTCGCCCTCGAGGATCTTCTCGACGACGACCCAGGAGCCGCCGGTGGCCTCGGCCAGCCGGCGCAGGTACTGCCGCGGGTCGGCGAGCCCGTCCGGGTGGTCGATCCGCAGCCCGTCGAGCGAGCCGTCGGCGACCAGGTCGACGAGCAGCCGGTGCGTCGCCTCGAACACGTCGGGGTCCTCGACGCGGACGGCAGCCAGGGTGCCGACGTCGAAGAAGCGGCGGTAGTTCAGCTCGCTGTCACCGACCTTCCAGTGCGCGAGGCGGTACCACTGGCGGTCGACGAGCTCGGCGAGCGGCAGGTGCTCGGTGCCGGGCCGCACCGGGAACTCGTGCTCGTGGTAGCGCAGCACCGGCTCGTCACCGGTCGCGTCGAGCACGAGGTCGCCCTCGGCGAGCACCTGGCCGATGCGCGCGCCCAGCACGGGCATCAGGATGGAGCGGACGCCCTCGTCACCGGGCTCGACCTGCAGTGACGTCAGACGGGTTGCGCCCCAGTCGATGTCGAACCAGGACGCGAAGGGGGAGTGCGGCCCCTCGCGCAGCACCGACCACAGCTGGCTGTTCAGCCGCACCGGCACCGGCACCACCATGTGGTTCGGCACGACGTCGGCCACGACCCCGAGCCCGTGCTCGCGCAGCGCCGACACCATCGCGTCGAACGCCTCGCGCCCACCCGCCTCCGGCGACAGCCGCGAGTGGTCGAGCACGTCGTAGCCGTGCGTCGACCCGGGGGCGGCGGCCAGCACCGGCGACAGGTAGGCGTGGGTCACGCCGAGCGAGGCGAGGTACGGCGCCGCCCGCGCGACGTCGGCGAACGTCTGGTCGGCGTTGACCTGCAGGCGGTAGGTCGAGACCGGCACCGGCCGCCCGGCCGCCGGTCGGTGCGAGGGCCAGCGGTGCGGCTCGCTCACGCCTGCTCGGCCTCCTCGCCCTGCTCGGTCGCGGCGTCGTCGGCCTCGTTCTCGGCCGCCGTCTCGATCGCCTGCCGCACCGGGTCGATCACCGGGACGGTGGCGGCCATCTCGAGCTCGCCCGCCGGACCGGTGCCGGTGCGCGGTCGCGTCAGCACGACGGTGCTGCGCGAGGAGCAGACGACCTCGTCGTCGGACGGGAACTCGGTGCCGGTCGCGTGCCGCTCGGCGGTGTCGAAGACGACCACCCAGGTGGCGCCGTACTCGGCCGGGGGCAGCGTGAACGACAGCTTCTCGTGGTGGCCGTTGAACAGGATGAGGAACGAGTCGTCGACCACGCGCTGGCCCCGGGGGTCCGGCTCCGGGATCGCCTCGCCGTTGAGGAACACCATCAGCGAGCGGGCGTACCCGTTGCGCCAGTGCTCCTCACCCATGTGCTCACCGGTGGGCGTGAACCACGCGATGTCGCCCAGCTCGGACTCGCCCCCGTGGTCGGCGCTGCCGGCGAAGAACCGCCGGCGCCGGAACACCGGGTGCTGCTGGCGCAGCGTCACGACCGACTGCGTGAAGGCGAGCATCGACCGGCCCTCGTCGTCGAGCTGCCAGTCCATCCAGGAGATCTCGTTGTCCTGGCAGTAGACGTTGTTGTTGCCGCCCTGGCTGCGGCCGATCTCGTCGCCGTGGGCGATCATCGGCACGCCCTGGCTCAGCAGCAGCGTCGTCATCAGGTTGCGCATCTGGCGGTGCCGCAGCTTGAGGATCGCCGGGTCGTCGGTGTCGCCCTCGGCGCCGCAGTTCCACGACCGGTTGTGGCTCTCGCCGTCGTTGCCGCCCTCGCCGTTGGCGTCGTTGTGCTTCTCGTTGTACGACACCAGGTCGCGCATGGTGAAGCCGTCGTGCGCCGTGACGAAGTTGATGCTCGCGATCGGGCGGCGGCCGTCGTCCTGGTAGAGGTCGGACGAGCCGGTGATGCGCGAGGCGAACTCGCCGAGCGTGGCCGGCTCGCCCCGCCAGAAGTCGCGGACGATGTCGCGGTAGCTGCCGTTCCACTCGGTCCACAGCGGGGGGAACCCGCCGACCTGGTAGCCGCCGTCGCCGAGGTCCCACGGCTCGGCGATCAGCTTCACCTGCGAGATCACCGGGTCCTGCTGCACCAGGTCGAAGAACGCGCTCAGCCGGTCGACCTCGTGGAACTGGCGGGCCAGGGTGGCCGCGAGGTCGAAGCGGAAGCCGTCGACGTGCATGTCGAGCACCCAGTACCGCAGCGAGTCCATGATCAGCTGCAGCACGTGCGGGTGCCGCATCAGCAGGCTGTTGCCGGTGCCGGTGGTGTCGTAGTAGTGCTGCTGCTCGTCGTCGACCAGGCGGTAGTACGCGGTGTTGTCGATGCCGCGGAAGCACAGCGTCGGGCCGTTGTGGTTGCCCTCGGCGGTGTGGTTGTAGACGACGTCGAGGATGACCTCGATGCCGGCGGCGTGCAGCGCCTTGACCATCGCCTTGAACTCCTGCACCTGCTGGCCGCGGGTGCCGTTGCTGGAGTAGGCGTTGTGCGGGGCGAAGAACCCGATCGTGTTGTAGCCCCAGTAGTTCGCGAGGCCCTTCTCCTGCAGGTGCGTGTCCTGCACGAACTGGTGCACCGGCATCAGCTCGATCGCGGTGACGCCCAGGCCCCTGAGGTGGTCGATCATCGCCGGGTGGCCGATGCCGGCGTAGGTGCCGCGGATCTCGTCCGGGATGCCGGGGTGGGTCTGGGTGAGGCCCTTGACGTGCGCCTCGTAGATCACCGTGTTGTGGTACTCGTGCCGCGGCAGGCGGTCGTCGGCCCAGTCGAAGAACGGGTTGATGACGACCGACAGCATCGTGTGACCGAGGCTGTCGTCGGTGTTGCGCTCCTCCGGGTCGTCGAACCGGTACGAGAACAGCGACGGGTCGCCGTCGACCTGGCCGTCGACCGCCTTGGCGTAGGGGTCGAGCAGCAGCTTCGAGGGGTCGCAGCGCAGGCCCTTCTCCGGCTCGTACGGGCCGTGCACGCGGTAGCCGTAGCGCTGGCCCGGCTGCACCGAGGGCAGGTAGACGTGCCAGACGAAGCCGTCGACCTCGGTGAGGTCGATGCACTCCTGCGTGCCGTCGTCGGCGATCAGGCACAGGACGACCCGCTCGGCGACCTCCGAGAAGAGGGCGAAGTTCGTCCCGCTCCCGTCGTAGGTCGCCCCGAGGGGGTAGGGCTTGCCGGGCCAGATCTGCACGCGTTGCTCCGTGTGGTCAGTGGGGTGGTGCGAGGGGGTGGTGCCAGGGGTGGTGCGCGACGCTGCGCAGGGGTGGTGCCCTCCGAGGATGGCCTAGACCGCGACCGCCCGCTCGACGACCTCGCGGGTGGTGCGCTCGCCGACGGGCAGCGTGCCGAGGCACGACCCGCCCTGCCGCTCGACCCGGGTCGCGAGGAAGGCGTCGGCCACCTTGCGGGTGCTGAACCGCACCAGCAGGGACGCCTGCAGGGTCACCGCGAGGCGCTCGACCAGCCAGCGGGCGGCGCCGGTGACCGACGCCGGGTCGGTCGCGAGCTCCTGCGCGGCCGAGCGGAGGGTGCCGCTCACCTCGTCGAGCACGGCGTCGAGCCGGCGGGACGCGCCGCGGGCCGCGTGCAGCTCGGCCACGACGGCGTCGAGCGACTCGGGGTGGCGGCCGAGGCTGCGCAGCACGTCGAGGGCGACCACGTTGCCCGAGCCCTCCCACACCGAGTTCAGCGGCGACTCGCGGAAGAGGCGGGCCATGCCGTTCTCCTCGACGTAGCCGTTGCCGCCGAGGCACTCCAGCGCCTCGGCCGCGACGAACGGGGTGCGCTTGCAGACCCAGTACTTGCCGACGGCGACGCCGACCCGCAGCAGCGCCCGCTCGCCGCTGTCGCCGGCCGCGGCGGCGTCGGCCGCGGCGGCCAGGCGCAGCCCGAGCACGGTGGCGGCCTCGGACTCGATCGCGAGGTCGGCGAGCACGTTCGACATCAGCGGCTGGTCGACCAGCAGCGACCCGAACGCCCTCCGGTGCCGCGCGTGGTGCACCGCGCCCACCAACCCGGCGCGCATGGTGGCGGCCGACCCCACGACGCAGTCGAGGCGGGTGGCGTTCACCATCGCCAGGATCGTGCGCAGCCCCTCGCCCTCGCCGCCGAGGCGCACGCCCCAGGTGCCGTCGAGCTCGACCTCGCTCGAGGCGTTGGCCCGGTTGCCGAGCTTGTCCTTGAGCCGCTGCAGGTGCCACGGGTTGCGGCTGCCGTCCTCGAGCACGCGGGGGACGACGAAGCAGGTGAGCGGGCCGTCGGCCGTGCCGACCCGGGCGAGGACGAGGAACAGGTCGCTCATCGGCGCCGAGCAGAACCACTTGTGACCGGTGAGGCGGTAGCCCTCGCCGCCCTCGAGCGGGCCGCCCGCGGTGCGGACCGCGACGGTCGAGGTGCCCGACAGGTCGGACCCGCCCTGCTTCTCGGTCATGCCCATGCCCGCGAGCGCGCCCGCCTTGTCGCGCGCGCGGCGCAGCCCGGGGTCGTAGTCGGTGGCGGCCAGCCGCGGCACCCACACGTCGGCGAGCACCGGGTCGGTGCGCAGCGCGGGCACGGCCGCCGCGGTCATCGACAGGGGGCAGGTGTGGCCGGCGTCGACCTGGCTCCACAGCAGCAGCCCCGCGGCCCGTGCGACATGGGCACCGGTGCCGGGGTCGGCCGTCCAGGCGCCGCCGCCGAGGCCGTGCTCGACCCCGACGCGCATCAGCTGGTGGTACGCGGGGTGGTACTCGACCTCGTCGAGCCGCACGCCGCGCTGGTCGTGGGTGCGCAGGACGGGCGCGTACCGCTCGGCCTGCTCGCCCCACGCGCGCGCCTTGGCACCCGCCGCGAGCTCGCCGAGCTCGGCCAGCCGGGGCTCGTGGGCGTCCGCGCCGTGCCGGGCGACCGCCTCGCGGAGCACCGCGTCACCGCTCCACAGCGACGCCGCGGCCCGGTCGGTGAGGGGCGGCACCTGGTTGGTCACGGCGTGGGTCGCGGGCACCGGACCACGGTAGTGCCCGCCGCACGGCCCGGGCGCCGGGCCGCGGCACCCCGTGCTCGCTACCGTGGCCGGGTGGCCGCCGACGGGGTGATCGGGCAGCGGTGGGCGAGTGCCCGCCGCGCGCTGGTGGACGTCGTCGACCGCGGTCCGCTGCGTCCGCTCGTGGCCCTGGTGGTGCACACGGTGCAGGTGTGCCTGCGCTACCGGGTGACCGGGCTGGCCGCCGAGTCGGGCTTCTTCGCCCTGCTGTCGCTGCCGCCGCTCGTGCTCGGGCTGGCCGGCTCGGCCGCCTGGATCGGGTCGCGGCTCGGCACCGACACCGCGCTGCAGCTGAAGAACGGACTGCGCGAGTACCTGTCGCCGTTCCTCACCGACGACGTCGTCAACACGGTGATCATCCCGACCCTCGAGGACGCCCTCGACTCGCCGCGCCTCGACCTGGTCTCGATCGGCTTCGTGCTGTCGCTGTGGTCGGGGTCGCGGGCGCTGAACGTGTACCTCGACACCATCTCGATCATGTACGGCCTCGGCGGCCACCGGAGCCTGGTGCGCACCCGGGTGCTGTCGTTCCTGCTCTACGTCCTGCTGCTCGCGCTCGGGGCGGTGACCATCCCGCTCGTCCTGGTCGGCCCGACCCTGCTCGGACGGGCGCTGCCGGCGCCGTTCGACCCCGTCCTGGTCCTCTACTGGCCCGTCGTCACCCTGCTCGGCGTCGCGCTGCTGGCCACGCTCTACCACGTGAGCGTGCCGCTGCGGACGGCCTGGCGCCGCGACCTGCCGGGTGCGCTGACCGCCCTGGTGATCTGGGTGCTGGCCAGCGCGCTGCTGCGCGCGGTGCTCGGACTCGCCCTGCCGGGCAGCGGGTCCTCGACCGCGAGCCTGTCGATCTACGGCCCGCTGACGACGCCGATCGTGGTGCTGGTGTGGCTGTACCTCGTCGCGATCGCGGTGCTCATCGGCGCGGCCGTGAACGCGGCCGTCGACGAGCTCTGGCCGCACGGCGAGCGCTCGGCCGCGCGGCGCGCCGCCGCGCTCGCGCTCACGGGCGAGGTGCCGGTCGTCGCAGGCACCCTCACGCCCGTCCGCGACACCGAGGCCGAGCAGGCGCAGGTGGCGGAGGAGGCGGGGGACCGGAGGGCGGGGAAATCGGCGTGACCCGCCGCGCGGGGCGCGCCTAGCCTCGTCGCGACGGCGCCGCACGGGCGGCACGCAGGACGGGACCCCGCGAAGGTGTCCGGGAGGAGGTGGACGGCGATGACCGCGCCCCGGGTGAGCTCGACCCCCACCAGCACGCTCCGCTCCCACAGCGAAGGACCCTCCCGTGACCACCAGCACCACCCCGTCCCCTGATCCCACCACCGCTCCCGCACCACCACCCTCCGGCCCGGCCACCCCGCTGCGGCTGCTGCGCTCCGCCGGCTGGGACGACACCTGGTCCGGCGCCGCCGACGAGGCCGCCGACCTGCTCCCGACCGCCCGCGACCTCGTCCCCGGCAGGGTCCTGCGGCCCGACCGCGGCGCCTGCGAGGTGCTGCTCGCGTCCGGCCCCGCGGTCGTCGAGTGGTCGGCCCGCGTCGCGCGCGGCGTCGACGACGACCCCACCAGCACGCCGGCGGCCGGCGACTGGGTGCTCGTCGACCCCGGCGACGCCGAGCTCGGCCTCGGCCCGTCCGTGCAGGAGGTGCTGCCGCGGCGCACCAGCGTCGTGCGGCTCCAGGTCGGCAAGAGCTCGCACGGCCAGGTGCTCGTCGCGAACGCCGACGTCGTGGCCGTGGTCGAGGCGCTCGACCCCGACCCCGACACCGCCCGCGTCGAGCGGCTGCTCGCGCTGGCCTGGGCCTCCGGCGCCACCCCCGTGCTCGTCCTCACCAAGTCGGACCTCGCGGCCGACCCGCAGGCCGTGGTCGACGAGATGAGCGAGAGCGCCCCCGGCGTCCTCGTGCTCGCCGTGTCGACCCTGGACGACGTCGGCCTCGACCCGTTGCGCGAGATGCTCGCCGCCGGCCGCACGCTCGCGTTCCTCGGGGCCTCGGGGGTCGGCAAGTCCACGCTGCTGAACGTGCTCGCCGGGCGCGACCTGATGCGCACCCAGGACCTCGGGACGATGAACAAGGGCCGGCACACCACCGTCACCCGCGAGCTGCACCTCGTGCCGGGCGGCGGGTCGCTCGTCGACACCCCCGGCATGCGCAGCATCGGGCTGTCGGGCGCCGAGGACCTCGACGACGTCTTCCCCGAGATCGAGGCGCTCGCCGGCACCTGCCGGTTCCGCGACTGCTCGCACGAGGTCGAGCCGGGCTGCGCCGTGCTCGCCGCCGTCGAGGACGGCACCGTGTCGGAGCGGCGGATGACCTCGTACCGGAAGCTGTTGCGCGAGCAGGAGTTCCAGGCCGCGCGCGTCGACCAGCGGGTGGCGGCGCAGCGCGCGGCCCGCTGGAAGCAGATTCGCGCGGGCGTCCGCGAGCAGCAGCGCCTCGAGGGCCGCCGCGGACGCCCCTGAGCCCCCGCACGCCGGTCCTGGCACCGTGGGGGAGTGACCCCGATCCGCTGGCCGTGGCGGCGCCGGCTCGACCCGCTGGGGGAGGGCGTCTGGCGCCGTGCCCACGACCGCTCCCGGCGTGCGGTCGACCGGTTCCACCAGGTGGTCGAGCCGGTGCCTGCCGGGCCGGTGCGCGCCGGGCTCGACGAGGTCGCGGCAGAGCTGGTCGGGGGTCTCGACCGCGTCCGCGCGCTGTGCGTGCGCGCCCAGGCCGAGGCGCCGAGCGCGGGCCTGGAGGTGCCGCGCGGGCCCGACGGGCACCACCCGGAGCTGCACCGGGCCGTCTCGCGGTGGGCCGCGGTGGCCGCGCAGGCGTCGATGGCCGCGACGTCGGCGGCGGTCGCCGAGGACGCGGGCGACCGCGACGAGGCGCTGCGTCAGGTGGCCACCGCGCGCCGGTCGGTCGAGCTCGCGGCGACCCACCTGCCGCCCGAGGCGACGGGGGACCAGCCGGACTGACGGGGCCGACCGGATGACCGGTGGCTCACCCGGACGGGCCCCGTCGGGTGGTCCGGGGGGCCGTCCGTGGTCGGGGGGTGCGCGGAGCGGGTGACCGCGGTCGCCGTGCGTGCGGGAACCGCCCCGGGCGGCGGCGTCCCGCTGCGACGATGGTGCTCCGCCGACCCCTCCGGCGTCCTCCCCGGTGCGCCTCGGCGGCCGGGGAGTCCCTTCGGCCTTTCCGGGAGACCGACCGTGATCGACCTCGCCCCCGAGATCCACCGCCAGCGCCTCGTCGTCGAGGGCCTCGTCACCGAGTCCATCAGCGCCGAGGACATCTCGATGTACCTCGCGCAGCTGTCCAAGACGATCGACATGATCACCCTGACCGAGCCGGTCACCCACCAGTCGCCGCTGTACGGGTGGGCCGGCTGGATCCACTGGGAGACCTCGGGCGCGCACTTCTACGCGTGGGACCAGCCGCGGATGTTCTTCAGCGTCGACGTGTACGCCTGCAAGCCGTTCAGCGCCGACGCCGTCGTCGAGATGACCCGCGAGTGGTTCCGCGCCACCGAGGTCGTCGCCAAGGAGTTCTGATGGGCGCCCCGCTGCGACTGGTCTTCGACCCGGTCGGCGCCGTGCTCGAGTCGGCCCGCGAGTGCGAGGCCGAGGTGTTCCTGCGCTGGTTCGGCAACACCCGCGAGCAGCTCGCCCGCGAGTACGACCCGTACGAGGACGCCACCGTGTTCGTCGCGGTCGCCGACGAGGACGACCACGTGCTGGCGGCGGTGCGGCTGCTGGCCCCGGGCGGCCGCAGCGGCTTCAAGACCCTGGTCGACGTCGGTACCGCCCCGTGGGACGTCGACGGTGAGCGGTCGGCGCGCGCCGCCGGCATCGAGCAGGCGACGACCTGGGAGGTGGCCACGCTCGGGGTGCGCACCGGCGTGGTCGGCGGCACCCGGCTCGCGCTCGTGCTGTACCACGCGCTGATGACCGTGGCCCACGAGAACGGGATGTCGACGTTCGTCGCCGTGCTCGACGTGCGGGTGCAGCGGCTGCTCGCCTCGGTCGGCATCGTCACCCACCCGCTGCCCGGCACCGGCGTCGCCTCGTACCTCGGCTCGGCGGCGAGCGTCCCGGTGTACTGCCACTACGCGCCGATGCGCGACAACCAGCGCCGCAACCTGCCGGACGCCTACCGGCTCGTCACGCTCGGCATCGGCCTGGACGGCGTCCAGGTACCGCCGCCGGAGGCGTTCCGGCTGCGGCCGCGCGCGACGATCGGGCTGGCGGACGCCGAGCGCGGTCTCGCCGCCGCCGGCGCGTCAGCGGGACAGCTGCTCCCGACGACCTGAGCCGGTCGCCGGCGTCGCCGGGCGCGGCGGCGCCGGCCTGGCCGTCGCGGGGTGGCGCCGGCGCCAGTCGGCGACCCAGCCGAGCACCTCGTCGGCCGGCACCGGCCGGCAGACGGCGTAGCCCTGCAGGACGTCGACCCCGAGGGCGCGCAGCAGGGCTGCCGTGTCGTCGTCCTCGACCCCCTCGGCGACGAGCCGCAGCCCGAGGCCGTGCGCCATCTGCGTGGTGGTGCGCACGATCATCGCGCTGCGCTCGTCGCCCGTGACGGTCGAGACGAACGAGCGGTCGATCTTCAGCTCCTGGACGGGCAGGTCGCGCAGGTACGCGAGCGACGAGAAGCCGGTGCCGTAGTCGTCGATCGAGGTCTCGACGCCGAGGTCGCGCAGCCGCTGCAGCACCTCGCGGGCCCGCTGCGGCTCGGCGACGAACGAGTCCTCGGTCACCTCGACCGCGAGCGAGCAGGTCCCGCCCGGACCCAGGTCGGCGAGGTCGCGCACCAGGGCGTCGAGGGCGAGCCCGCCCAGCAGCTCGGGCGGGGCCCAGTTCACCGACACCCGGAACGACGCGCCCGCGGTCGCCCACTCCCGCGCCTGCCGCAGCGCCATCCGGGTCACCGCGACGGTCAGGTGCGGCATCAGGCCGGCGCGCCGGGCGTCCGGCAGGAACTCCATCGGGCCGAGCAGGCCCTCGCTGGGGTGCTCCCAGCGCACCAGCGCCTCCAGGCCGACGACGGCACCGGTGCGGGCGTCGACCTGGGGCTGGTACCAGAGCACGAGCTGGTCGAGCTCGAGCGCGTGCCGCAGCTCCTCGCCGCGCAGCAGCCGCTCGCGGGACAGGCCGTCGTGCGCGGGATCGAAGGCCAGCGTCCCGGCGCCCGACGACTTCGCCTGGTACATCGCGATGTCCGCGCGCCGCAGCAGCTCGGTGGCCGAGTCCCCGGGACGGGCGACGGCGATGCCGACCGAGGCGTCGACCGACAGGTCGAGGCCGTCGGTGCGCACCGGCGTGCGCAGCGCGCGGCGCACGTCCGCAGCGATCTCGAAGAGGGTGAGGTCGTCGGCGCCGGTGACGAGCAGGGCGAACTCGTCGCCGCCGAGCCGGCTCACCAGGACGTCGTCGTCGGCGGCCGAGCGCATCCGCTGCGCCATCAGCACCAGCAGGTGGTCGCCGACCTGGTGCCCGAGGCTGTCGTTGACGTCCTTGAAGCCGTCCAGGTCGAGCAGCAGCAGCCCGGTGGTCCCGCGACCGCCCAGCCGCTCGTCGGCGGTGGCCAGCAGGGCGCGTCGGTTGGGCAGGCCCGTCAGCTCGTCGGTGCGCGACAGCCGCAGCGCCTCGGCCGCGCCCTGCGCCTCGCGCAGCGCGAGGACGAGGCGGGCACCGGTGCAGACGAGCGCGAGCATGGCCGGGACGACGACGTAGGGCTCGAGCGGGCCCTCGGGGCGCAGCACCAGCACGGCGATCGCGACCGACGCCGCGACCAGCAGCAGGTACCCGTTCTGCGGACGGGGCTGCAGCCGGTCCTCGCGCTGCGGGGCGACGGCGGCGGCGACGAGCACGCCGAACGCGGCCCCCCACAGCGACTCGAGGTAGACGCTCGCGGCGTACTCCCCGTGGGCGGCACCGTGGGTCACCAGGCTGCTGTCGGCCACGGCCAGCAGGACGAACGCGAGGACGAGACCCGCTGTGCGCCAGGTGCGTCCGCGCAGCCCGAGCAGCACCTGGGCGACGACCAGCACGACGAGCAGGCAGTCGATGAGGGGGTAGAGCAGGGCCACCAGCAGGGCGAGGCCGTCGCCCTCGAGCGAGCTCGACAACGGGGTGAGCACCGCGAACGCGGTCAGGCAGGCGCCGGCGGTCGACAGCACCGCGGCCTCCAGCCAGACCGTCGTGACCGGCAGGCGGCGCCGGGGCACGTCGACGAGGAGGAAGGCGAACAGCCCCAGGTACGACAGCAGGTACAGCGCCTCGCCGGGCGAGGGGAACGGCACGACCTCCTGGGCCTGGCTCGCGCTGAGCGTCGCCGAGCCCGCGGCCCAGAGCACGACGCCGGAGAACAGCAGGGCCAGGGCGGGACGGCGGGCCCGGTGGCGCGCCCCGGTCACGACGACGCGGGCGAGCAGCAGGGCGAAGAAGCCGCCGGTCGTCAGCAGCAGCGCGGTACGGACGGCGGGGCCGTCGACGGGGCCGGGCAGGAGGAAGGACGAGGTGAACCCGGTCGCCGCCACGCACCAGGGCGCGACGGCGAGCAGCGTGAGCCCGTGACCCGCCAGGGGTCGCGACGCGCGCATCCTCGTCCTCCCTCCTCCGGACGGTCCCCCCGCACCGTCCTCGAGTCCCCCGACACCGTGCTCCGAGGATCGACGCCGTCACGCACCGTCTTGAGCCGCACCGGGTGGGAGCGGTCCCGCAGGCGCCCGGACGGGTGAGCGGCGACCCGTTCGGCGGCGCCGCACGCACCCGTCCGCCGCCCCTCGGCAGGGGGGCGGCTACGCGGCCGGTCCGGCGGCCCGCCCGGCGTCGGTCGCCTCGTGCCGCCGGCGCAGCACGCCGCCGAGCTCGCCCGGGGGGACGGGGCG
>NZ_BAAHAF010000096.1:0-2391 GCF_054777815.1 Angustibacter speluncae
GCTGCGCTCGCCCTGGGTGCGGGGCGCGTTCGTCGTCGCCGCCCTCGCGCTCGCGGGGTGGGCGCTGTGGCGCGTCCACGAGGCGGTGCTGGCCGCGCTCGGGCGGCTGCCCTGGTGGGCCGCGCCCGCCGCCGCCGCCCTGACGGCCGTCAACGTCCTGGCCGGTGCGGCCTCCTGGCTCGCGGTCGTCCGCGACCTGGGCGCCACGGCCCCGCGCCCCGCGCTGCTGCGGGCGTTCCTGGTCGGCCAGCTCGGCAAGTACCTGCCCGGCAGCGTCTGGAACGTGCTCGCGGTGTCCGAGCTCGCCCGCGACCACGGCGTCTCGCGGGCCCGTGCCGCGGCCTCGATGCTCGTCATGATGGCGATGACCTGCGTCGTCGCCGTCTGGGTCGCTGCGCTGGCCCTGCTCGTCTCGCCCGGCGTGCGCGGGCAGCTGCCCGGAGCGGTGACCGTCCTGGCCGTGGCCGTCGTCGTGCTCGCACCGCTGTCGCTGCACCCCCGGCTGCTGCACCTGCTGCTCGGCACCGCCGCGCGGGTGCTGCGCCGCACGCCGCCCGCGGCTCCCGGTGCGCGGGGCGTCGCGGCCGCCGCGGGCTGGATCCTGCTGTCCTGGGTCGCGCTCGGCCTGCAGGTGCTCGTGCTGCTCGTCGGTCTCGGCGCCGACCCGTCGCCCGCGCTCACCGCCCTCGCGGTCGGCGGCATGGCGCTGGCGTGGGTCGCCGGCTTCGTCGTCCTGGTCGTGCCGGCGGGCCTCGGCGTGCGCGAGGTGGTGCTGGCCGTCGCGCTCGCCGGTGCGGCCACCCGGGCCGACGTGCTCGTCGTCGTGCTGCTGTCCCGTGTGCTGATGACCGTCGTCGACGCGGCGACCGGCCTGGTGGCCCTGGTCGCCGCCCGGCGGGCGTCAGCCGCGTCCGGGGCGGGTGGCGACGACGACGGTGTTGACCGAGGGTGACACGCCCTCGGCGATGACGACGTCCTGAGGCCCGAAGCCGAAGTCGGTGCTGCCGGCGGGCGACGCGGGCTCGGGCGCGGACCCGCCGCGGGCGCGGCGCAGGCGTCCGGGCACGCCCGAGAGCGTGCGCAGCGCCTCGATGCCGCGGACCCGCCACCCCTCCGGCGCGCCGGGGAAGGTGAACGGCAGGGTGACCAGGCGCAGCCGGCGGCAACGGCGCAGCTCGAGGTCGATCACGCCGGGCGGTGCCGTCATGCCCAGCACGGCGTCGACCTCGAGGTGCCGGCCGACGACCTGCGCGAGGCCGGTGTCGGTGAGCTCCTCGAGGTGCCACCGGTTCCAGGGCCGCTGCCGCGCGAACAGCCGGGTGCGGCGGTCCGGCGTGGCGCACAGGAACGTGCCGCCCGGACGCAGCACCCGCGCGACCTCGGCCAGGTAGGCGTCCATGTCGGGCACGTGCTCGATCACCTGGAACGACACCACGGCGTCGAACGAGGCGTCCGGGAACGGCAGGGGCGTGCGCTCCACGGGCTCGATGGCGACGAACTCCAGGTTGTCGGCCCGGTAGAGCGACGCGGCGTGGCGCACGGCGTCGTCGGAGACGTCGACCCCGACGACCTCGCGGGCGGCGCCGCTGAGGTGGTGCGACCCGTAGCCCGTGCCGCAGCCGTAGTCGAGCACGCGTGCGCCGGCGACCCGCTCCGCGGCGAACTCGTACGTCACCTGGTGGAACAGGTAGATCAGGTAGTCGCCCGGCGAGTCGTCGTAACCGCCGAGGTCCATCCGCTCCGAGGTGGCCTCGTAGTCGTGGGGCACGGGTCCTCCGGGTCAGGTGGTGCGGTCGTCGAGCGGGGGCTGGGTCTTGGCGCGGACCTCGTCGACGGTGACGCCGGGGGCGGTCTCGACCAGGGCCAGGCCGGTGGGGGTGACGTCGATGACGGCCAGGTCGGTGATGATGCGCTGGACGACGCCCTTGCCGGTGTGGGGCAGGGTGCACTCGTCGACGATCTTGTGGGTGCCGTCCTTGGCGGTGTGCTCCATCAGGACGATGACCGTGCGGGCGCCGTGGACCAGGTCCATGGCGCCGCCCATGCCCTTGACCATCTTGCCGGGGATCATCCAGTTGGCGATGTCGCCGCCGGCGCTGACCTGCATGGCGCCGAGGATGGCGGCGTCGACCTTGCCGCCGCGGATCATGGCGAAGCTGGTGGCGGAGTCGAACACCGAGGCGCCGGGGCGCAGGGTGACGGTCTCCTTGCCGGCGTTGATCAGGTCGGGGTCCTCCTCGCCGGCGTAGGGGTAGGGGCCGAAGCCGAGCAGACCGTTCTCGGACTGCAGGACGATCTCGACGTCGTCGGGGACGTGGTTCGGCACGAGGGTGGGCAGGCCGATGCCGAGGTTGACGTAGTCGCCGTCGGCCAGCTCGGCCGCGGCGCGGG
>NZ_BAAHAF010000097.1:0-1036 GCF_054777815.1 Angustibacter speluncae
GCCGGGCGTCCCGGCCGGGCGCCGGCCCGCCAGCCCGGTCGCGCGGCGCAGCCACCAGGCGGCGTACGACGGCGCCCGCCGGGCGCCCCGGGGCGAGCGGACGGTGACGTCGCGCACCAGCCCAGCGCGCAGGTCGGGGTCGGACGACAGCACCCGCAGCAGGTCGGCCCACCGGTCGGGGTCGACCAGGTCGAGGTCGCGCACCGCCTGGACGGGTCCCTCGACCAGCGCCCCCGCCTCCCCCTGCGCGACCGCGCGCACCCACGCGTCGGCGTCGTCGAGGTCGTCGAGCGCGGGTGGCAGGTCGTGCGGGTCGACCTCGCCGACGGTGACGAGCAGCGGCCGGTCGGCCACCCCCACCGTGCGCAGCACGTCGGGCCCCCAGCGCCGCAGCACCGCGTCGTCGACGGCGCCGACGGCGTCGGGGTCGAGCAGGTCGGCCGCGACCGAACCGGGCTGCACCAGCACCGCGGCCGGTGCGAGGTCGCCCTCGTCGTCGGGCAGCGGCAGCTCGCCGAGGAACGGGTGCGCCCCCGCGGCGACCGCGCCGCCGGCGAGCGCCGCCTCGACCAGGGCCAGCACGGCGTCGACCGCGTGCTCGGGGTCGGGGTCGTCGGCGCAGGCCGCGACGAGCTCCGGCAGGGCCGGGTGCTCGAGCAGCTGCGCGGCCGAGACCCGTTGCGCGCCCAGGCGTTCGAGCAGGTCGGACGCCGCGGCGTCGCCGGCGAGCGCCGGGTGGGTCGCGCGCAGCCCGTGCTCGGCCAGCACCTCGAGCACGGTCGCCGGGACGTCGGCCTCCGGCAGGACGAGTCCGCGCGCACCGCTCACCACCCGCCCGTCGGCCACCGGCACGGGCAGGGCCGCGAGGGCCTCGCGGACGGCCGGGTCGGCGGCGGCCGGCAGCAGCGCCCGGTGCAGCGCGGCGTGGCCGGCGGGCGACCCGACCTCCGGCCACTGCTCGACGACGGCGGCGAGCGTGGTGCCGCGCACGTCGAGCACCCGGAGCACCGCCTCGTCACCGGGGCCGGCCGCCACC
>NZ_BAAHAF010000098.1:0-17658 GCF_054777815.1 Angustibacter speluncae
CCGACCTGCTGGCGCGCGAGGTGGTCGCCCCGGGGACGCCGGGCCTGGCAGCCGTGGCCGCCGAGTTCGGCGACGAGGTGCTCGCCCCCGACGGCGCTCTCGACCGCGCCGCGCTCGCGGGGGTCGTGTTCGGCGACGAGGGGCGCCGCCGCGCGCTCGAGGCCATCACCCACCCCCTGATCGCCCGCCGCAGCGGCGAGCTCGTGGCGGCGGCGCCGGCGGACGGCGTGCTCGTCCACGACGTCCCGCTGCTGGTCGAGAAGCGGATGGCTCCCGGCTACCACCTCGTCGTCGTCGTCGACGCCCCGGTCGAGGACCGCGTGCGACGGCTCGTCGGTCGCGGCCTGCCCGAGGACGACGCGCGGCGCCGCATCGCCAGCCAGGCCTCCGACACCGACCGCCGAGCCGTGGCAGACGCCTGGGTCGACAACACCGGCTCGGCCCAGGACCTCGCCCGGGCGGCGGACCGGCTGTGGGACGACCGGCTCGCACCCTTCCGCGACCTGCTGCTCGCAGGTCGCCCCGCACAGGGCCCGGTGCCCGCGGGTGCGGCCGACCGGCTCGCGGCGCGGCTGCGCGTGGTGCTCGGCGACCTCGCGGCGGCCGTCGAGGCGCACGGCGACCGGGTGCGCGTCGCGGTCGCCGCCGGGGTGGATCCCGCCGTCGTCGTCGAGCGGCTGGCGCCGGCGGGCGTCGTCCCGGTCGCGGGGGCGGCGGTGCTCGGCTCGTGCGACCCCGGTGCGCCCGTCCGGGTGGACGTGCTGCCCGCCGGCCGGGCGACGTAGCACCGCTCGGCTCAAGTCGGGCCCCTCGTCGGGCGATCACCCGAGGACCGGGTGGCGTCCGCCACCGACCGAGGGGGTGAGCACCGTGCGCGCAGCAGCGAGCACGTTCGTGTTCCTGTACCCGGTCGTGATGGCGTTCGTCTGGATGGTCGGCGGCCTGTACTTCTACCTGCGCCGCGAGCGGGGCCAGGCCCCGGTCGAGCAGCCGCCGCCCCTGGCCGACCCGCCGCTGGTCTCGCTCGTCGTGCCGTGCCACGACGAGGGCGCCAACGTCCGGGAGACGGTGCGGTCGCTGCTCGAGCAGCGCTACCCGCACCTGGAGGTCGTGGCCGTCGACGACGGCAGCACCGACGACACCGGCACGGTGCTCGACGCGATGGCCGCGCAGGACCCGCGGCTGCGGGTGCTGCACCTGGCGACGAACCAGGGCAAGGCCGTCGCGCTGCGCACCGCCGCGCTGGCCGCCCGCAGCGAGTACCTCGTCTGCGTCGACGGCGACGCGGTCCTGGACGAGTACGCCGCGCACTGGATGGTCTGGCACCTCACCTCCGGCCCGCGCGTGGGCGCCGTCACCGGCAACCCGCGGGTGCGCAACCGCGGGACGCTGCTCGGCCGTCTCCAGGCGGGGGAGTTCAGCTCGATCGTCGGCCTGATCAAGCGCTCGCAGCGCACCTACGGCCGGGTGTTCACCGTGTCCGGGGTGATCGCGGGCTTCCGGCGGACCGCGCTCGACCGGGTCGGGTACTGGGCCGACGACGTGCTCACCGAGGACATCGACATCTCCTGGCGCCTGCAGATGGACCACTGGGACGTGCGGTACGAGCCGCGCGCGCTCTGCTCGATCCTGGTGCCCGAGACCCTGCGCGGCCTCTGGCAGCAGCGGCTGCGCTGGGCCAAGGGCGGCGCCCAGGTCGTGCAGCGGTACACCGGCGACCTGTTCGTCTGGCGCCGCCGCCGCATGTGGCCCGTCGTCCTGGAGTCGTGGCTGTCGGCCACCTGGGCCGGCACGCTGCTCGTCCTGGTCGCGCTCGGCCTGCTCTCGGCCACCGGCGCCGCGCCGACGTGGGCGTACGTCGACCTGTTCTCGCCGAGCTGGCAGGCCGTCGTGCTGGCCGGCACGTGCATGCTCCAGTTCGGTGTCAGCCTGCTGGTCGACCGGCGCTACGAACCGGGCATCGGGCGGTCCTTCTTCTGGATGATCTGGTACCCGATCGCGTTCTGGCTGCTCGGCTTCGCGTCGGTCGTGGCCGCGACGCCGTCGGTGCTGCTCGGCCGCGACCGGGGTCGCGCCGTCTGGGTCAGCCCCGAGCGAGGTGCCGCGTGAGGGCCGTCGACGCGGTCCGGCACACCCGCACCGGCGTCCGGCGCGGCGTGTTCGGCACCGTGACCGCCGGCGCGTGGACGCTGTACGCGTACCTGTGGCTGCCGGCGATCACGCTGGTGGCCTGGGGTCTCGGGCTCCGGACCGCGTGGGTGCGGTCGGTGCTGGAGAGCTCGCACGTCGACGCCGACACGATGTGGCTCATGGTCGCGCTCGTCGTGCTGCTCGGCTGCGCCCTCGTGCTGTGGGCCGAGCGGCAGCGCCGGCGCTTCGCCGGCGTCGAGCGGCGGCGCCGGACCGAGGACGTCGCCCCCGCCGCGGTCGCGGACTCGCTCGGCGTCACGGCCGAGGTGGTGCACGCCCTCCAGGTGGCCGGCGTCGCGACCGTGCACCTCGACGCCGACGGCCGCCCGGTGCGGGTGACGTCGGTGGCCGCCGTCGCGGCCGGCGTGCCGGCGCAGCGGCGCCCGGCGGACGAGCTGCTGCTCCGCGGCTGACCTGCCCCATCGGCCCTTGCGGGCGGCTCCTGCCGCGGAGGATCGTCCTCACCGTGTTCGGAACCCCTACTCGCAACAGGATCGACGAACGCCGTGCGGCGACCCGGCGCGAGATAGTCGACGCGGCCTGGGCGGTCGCCCGCGAGCGGGGTCTCGGGCAGATGACCCTGCGCGACGTCGCCGAGCGGGTGGGCATGCGCCCGCCGTCGCTCTACACCCACGTCGCGTCCAAGGCCGCGATCTACGACGCGATGTTCCACGACGCCTGGACGCAGTGCCTCGCCGTGCTCGACGAGGCGGCTCGCCGGCTGCCTCCCGACCCGCGCGGGCAGCTGCGGCTCGTCGCGCGCACCTACGTCGAGTTCGGGGTCGCGGACCTCGCGCGGCACCAGGTGATGGACGTGCGGGTGCTGCCCGACTACGCCCCCAGCGAGGAGGCGTACGCGCCGTCGCTGCAGGTGATGGCCCGGCTGCTCGGGCTGATGGAGGGCATGGGGATCACCGACCAGGAGCAGGTCGACCTGTTCGTGGCGACGGTCGGCGGCCTGGTGGCCGCCCAGCACGCGAACGACCCGGGGGGGACGCGCTACCGGCGCCTCGTCGACCGGGCCGTCGACATGTACGCGGACGCGGTCGGGCTGCCGGCGTCCCCGGAGGACGGAGCCGCCCGATGACCACCGCGACCCCGACGACCACCGCGGCGCCCCCGCGGCGCGGCGCGCTCGACCGGGACACCGCCACAGCGCTGGCGACCACCGAGTACGCGCGGTTCGCCGACGCGCTCGAGGCGCTCGGCCCGGACGACTGGTCCAGGCCGACCGCCTGCCCGGGCTGGGACGTGCGCGCCGTCGCGGGCCACTGCCTCGGCATGGCGCGGTTCGCCGCGTCGCCCCTGGAGCTCGCGCGGCAGATGGCGGCCGCGCAGCGGCGGCAGCGGTCGGTCGGCGGCGAGGTGGTCGACTCCCTGACCGCGCTGCAGGTCGAGCGGACGGCGGGCCTGACGACGGCGGAGCTCGTCCGCGAGTACCGCGCGATCGGGCCGCGGGCGGCGCGCGGCCGGCGCCGGCTCCCCGGCCCGGTGCGCGCTGCGCGGTCGACGCAGGTGGTCGGGGGCGTCGCGGAGACCTGGACGAACGGCTTCCTGCTCGACGTGATCCTGACCCGGGACGCCTGGATGCACCGCAGCGACGTCGCGGCGGCCACCGGCCGGCCGATGGTGCTCACCGCCGACCACGACGGCCTGCTCGTCGCCGACGTCGTGGCCGAGTGGGCGGGGCGGCACGGGCGCCCGTTCTCGCTGGTGCTGACCGGGCCGGCCGGCGGGCGGTGGTCGCAGGGGGAGGGCGGCGAGCCGCTCGAGCTGGACGCCGTGGCGTTCTGCCGGCTGCTGTCGGGACGCGGGACCGGGGAGGGGCTGCTGGGGGTGCAGGTCCCCTTCTGAGGGGAGCGCCACCCCTGGGCGGTGGCGCTGTCGGTGGCGGCGCCTACCGTGGACGCCATGCGTCCCGTGACCGACCTGCAGCGCAGCGTCGCCCCGTTCGAGGTGCTCTCGCCGTTCCAGCCGTCCGGCGACCAGCCGACCGCGATCGACGACCTGGTCCGCCGCATCGAGCGGCAGGAGAAGGACGTCGTGCTGCTCGGCGCCACCGGTACCGGCAAGTCGGCGACCACGGCCTGGATGATCGAGCGGCTGCAGCGGCCCACGCTCGTGATGGCCCCGAACAAGACCCTGGCGGCCCAGCTCGCCAACGAGTTCCGCGAGCTGCTGCCGAACAACGCGGTCGAGTACTTCGTCTCGTACTACGACTACTACCAGCCCGAGGCGTACATCGCGCAGACCGACACCTACATCGAGAAGGACTCCTCGATCAACGAGGAGGTCGAGCGACTGCGGCACTCGGCCACCAACTCGCTGCTCACCCGGCGCGACGTCGTCGTGGTCGCGTCGGTGTCGTGCATCTACGGCCTGGGCACGCCGCAGGAGTACGTCGACCGGATGACCAAGGTGCGCGTCGGCGACACCATCGAGCGCGACGAGCTGCTGCGCCGCTTCGTGGGCATGCAGTACACCCGCAACGACCTGTCGTTCACCCGCGGCACGTTCCGCGTCCGCGGCGACACGGTCGAGATCATCCCGGTGTACGAGGAGCTCGCCGTCCGCATCGAGTTCTTCGGCGACGAGATCGACGCCGTGTCGACGCTCAACCCGATCACCGGCGAGGTCGTGCACGACGAGAAGGAGATGTACGTCTTCCCGGCCACCCACTACGTCGCCGGCCCGGAGCGGATGGAGAAGGCGATCACGGGCATCGAGCTCGAGCTCGCCGACCGGCTGGCCGAGCTCGAGCGCCAGGGCAAGCTGCTCGAGGCGCAGCGCCTGCGCATGCGCACCACCTACGACATCGAGATGATGCGCCAGGTCGGGTCGTGCTCGGGCATCGAGAACTACTCGCGGCACATCGACGGCCGCGCGCCCGGCACAGCCCCCCACACCCTGCTCGACTACTTCCCCGAGGACTTCCTGCTCGTCATCGACGAGTCGCACGTGACCGTCCCCCAGATCGGGGCGATGTTCGAGGGCGACATGAGCCGCAAGCGCGCGCTGGTCGACCACGGCTTCCGGCTGCCGAGCGCGATGGACAACCGGCCGCTGCGCTGGGAGGAGTTCCTGGAGCGCATCGGCCAGACCGTCTACCTGTCGGCGACCCCGGGCGCGTACGAGCTGGCGCAGGGCGACGGCGTGGTCGAGCAGATCATCCGCCCGACCGGGCTCATCGACCCCGAGGTCGTGGTGAAGCCGACCAAGGGCCAGATCGACGACCTGCTCGGCGAGATCCGGGCCCGCACCGAGCGCGACGAGCGGGTGCTGGTCACGACGCTGACCAAGAAGATGGCCGAGGACCTCACCGACTACCTGCTCGAGCAGGGTGTGCAGGTGCGGTACCTGCACTCCGAGGTCGACACGCTGCGCCGGGTCGAGCTGCTGCGCGAGCTGCGCCAGGGCGAGTTCGACGTGCTGGTCGGCATCAACCTGCTGCGCGAGGGCCTCGACCTGCCCGAGGTGTCGCTGGTCGCGATCCTCGACGCCGACAAGGAGGGTTTCCTGCGCTCGGGCACCTCGCTCATCCAGACCATCGGCCGCGCTGCGCGCAACGTGTCGGGCCAGGTGCACATGTACGCCGACACCATCACGCCGTCGATGGCGACCGCGATCGACGAGACCAACCGCCGCCGCGAGAAGCAGGTGGCGTACAACACCGAGCGCGGCATCGACCCGCAGCCGCTGCGCAAGCGCATCGCCGACATCACCGACATGCTCGCGCGCGAGGACGCCGACACCGAGACCCTGCTCGGCGGCGGCGGACGGCAGCAGTCGCGCGGCAAGACGCCGGTGCCCGGGATGGCGTCCAAGGCGCGCGACGGCGGACGGCGGGCGGGCACCGACCTGCTGCCGGGCCGCGACCTGGCCGACCTGATCCAGCAGCTCACCGACCAGATGCACGGGGCCGCGGCCGAGCTGCAGTTCGAGCTCGCCGGCCGGCTGCGCGACGAGATCAAGGACCTGAAGAAGGAGCTGCGCGGCATGCAGCAGGCCGGGCACGCGTAGCGGTCGCGGCGCGCGCGGCCGTCAGGACCGCCGTGGCGAACCCGAGCGCCACGACGGCGAGGGCGGGCCACAGCAGCGCCGGGGGCAGCCGCGGCACGTCGAGGACGCCGAAGCGCTGGTCGACCTCGCGCAGGTCGAGCGCCAGGTCGACCCACCGCAGCGCGCACCAGGCGGCCAGCGCGACCCACAGCACCCGGGTGGCGGCCAGGCCGCGCGCCACCAGCACCGCGAACACCAGCACGAGCGGGGCGAGGTAGCGGGCGTTCGCGCTGCCGCCGCCGGCCGTGTAGAGCAGCTGCTGCAGGGTCACGCCGCCGACGGCGCAGACCAGCAGGGCCAGCACCACGAGGTCCTCGCGCCGACGCGACGAGCGGACGGCGTCGGCGGCGAGCGCCACGAGCCCGACGAGCGCGGGGACGACGAACAGCGCGAGGTTCGCCCAGGGTCGCAGGGCGGTGGCGAACGCCAGCTGGTCGAACAGGTCGAGCGCCCGCCCGTCGGTGATCACCTCCAGGACGGTCGACTCCTGCCGACCGAGCGAGGCAGCCGCGTACTCCGGTTGCGAGCCGAGCCACGAGCCCGTCTCGCGCAGGTTCCGCAGGTAGAACCACCCGGCGGCCGCCACGGCCAGCACCGGCGGGGCGAGCACCACCAGGAGCCACGACCGGACGTCGCGCCGCCGGTCGAGCAGCAGCGACACCGCGGCGACGACCAGGCAGAGCGCGACGAGGGGGATCGCGTGCGCGCGGGTGAGGGCGAGCAGCGAGGGCAGCACCAGCCACAGCAGCAGCGACCACCCGCGCGGCGGCCCGGCGCGCACCAGGCGCGCGGTGGCGCCGAGCAGCAGCGTGGTCAGCAGGATGAACACGATGTCGTTGTAGGCGGCGCCGCCCAGCCGCTGCACCCACACGCTGCCGGCGACGACGACGGGGACGGCCGGCACCGCGGTGCGGTCGCGCAGCACCCAGCGGGCGGCCCAGGCCGCGGCCAGCACGACCAGCGCGGCCAGCAGCGCGTGCAGCAGGCGCACCGCGACGACCGCGTCGACCGGGTGGCCGGCGTCGACGAGCGGCCCGACCAGGGGGGCGACGAGCAGGTAGTACAGCGGCGGGTGGTGCGACGTCCACTGCTTGTCGGCGACGATCCCGTGCTCGATGCGCAGCTGCAGGCCGTCCTCGAACCGCGGCAGCTCGCCGTGCCAGACGCGCAGCGCGTGGTCGACGTGGGCGGCCTCGTCGGCGCTCTGGTACGGCGGGACGACCACCGCCACGGCGAGCGCGGCCGCCGTCGCCGCGACCATCGCGGCGAGGACCGGGAGGGCCGTGGTGGAGCGGGGCCTCATCCGCCGTAGGTGTCCTGGTGCTCCAGGAACCGGCGCATCGCCTTGCCCTTCTGGAGCCGCGGCAGCCGGTCGAGGTAGACCTTGCCCCGCAGGTGGTCGGCCTCGTGCTGCAGGCACCGACCGAGCATGCCGCTGCCGCTGACGCTCACCGGCTCGCCGTCGCAGTCGACGCCCTCGACCGTGGCGCAGTCGTCGCGCGGGGTGTCCCACGCGAACCCGACGAGCGACAGGCACCCCTCCGACCAGGTGAGCGTCTCGCCCCAGCTGCGGGTCAGGGTCGGGTTCACGACGTAGCCGATCCCGTGCTCGGGGGGCAGGTCCGGGTCGTTCTCGTCGTCCTCGTCGAACGGGCAGTCGTAGACGAACACGTCGTACTCCACGCCGATCTGGTTGGCGGCGAGCCCCACGCCGTGCGCCGCGTACATCGAGGCGAACATGTCGTCGAGCAGCCGCTTGAGGTCGTCGTCGAAGCGGGTGACCGGGGTGGCCGCCGAGCGCAGGACGGGGTCGCCGAGCTGGCGGATCTCGCGCGCCGTGCCCCGCTCCGCGTCCGGCGTCCAGACGGCACTCACGCGCCGACGTCCGCGCCGTCGACGTCGGCGTAGTGCTCGACGTGCGGGGGAGCGGCGAAGTGCGGGCCGATCGCCTCCCGCCAGGCGGTGAACCGCTCGGTCTGCCGGAAGTTGTCCTCGTGCGCCTCGACCGCGTCCCACTCGACGAGCAGCACGAACGTCGACGGCGACTCGACGCCCCGCGTCATCCGGACGCTGCGGCACCCGTCGGTGCCGGCGAGCACCTCGCGCGCGCCGCGGTACGACGCCAGGAACGCCTCCTCGGCGCCCGGCGTCACGGTGATGGTGGCGACCTCCAGGACCATGCGCCCATCCAACCACCCGGTGCGACAGAGGGCGTGATCGCACCAGGAGATCGGGGACCACGGTGATCTGCTGCCGTGATCACGCCTGGAACGACTGGGGGGTGATCGGCTGCGCTCGCGCCGGTGCGTCAGGTGCGGGCGCTCGACTCGCAGGGTCGTGGCCTCACCAGCCGCGCTCGCGCCACTCGGCGAGGTGCGGGCGCTCGGCGCCGAGCGTGGTGGTCGCGCCGTGGCCGGGGTGCACCACGGCCGAGTCGTCGTGGACGTCGAACAGCCGCTGCTCCACGTCGTCGAGCAGGGAGGTGAAGCGCTCGGCGTCGCCGTCGGTGTTGCCGACGCCGCCGGGGAACAGGGAGTCGCCGGTGAACAGGTGGGTGGTGCCGGCGCCGTCGGTCCAGGCCAGGGCGACCGAGCCGGGGGTGTGGCCGCGCAGGTGCACGACGTCGAGCACCAGGTCGCCGACGACCAGCCTCTCGCCGTGCTCGAGCCGCTGGTCGGGCGCGACGGGGAGCGCGTCGGCGTCGTCCGCGCCGGCGGCCGAGCGGGCGCCGGTGGCCTCGACCACCGCGGCCAGCGCGCGGTGGTGGTCCCAGTGCTGGTGCGTCGTGACGACCAGGTCGAGGCGCCCGTCCGCCGAGCCGTCCCGCACCATCGCCAGCAGGGCGTCCGCGTCGTCGGCGGCGTCGACCAGCACCTGCGCGCCCGTGGTGGCGCTCGTCAGCAGGTAGGCGATGTTGTCCTGCTCGGAGACCGACGCGGTGCGGAGCGTGGCGCCCGGCAGCTCGGTGACCTCGACGTCGGCGTAGGTGCTCATGGCTGCACCCTGCCACGCGCTCCGGTCAGGTGCCCTCGCGCAGCCGCGCCGCCCACGCCCGGCCCGCCTCGACCACCTCGTCCTGGAGGTCGGCGCCGCCGTGGGCGACCTCCCAGCGGAAGCCGTCCGGGTCCTCGAAGTAGCCCGACCAGCCGCCCCACTCGCGCCGCTGCGCCGGCTGCACCGAGCGCGCACCAGCCGCACGGGCGGCCTCGAGCACCGCGTCGACCTCGGCGTCGCTGCCGACGTTGTGCGACAGCGTCATCGGCGCCAGGCCCGTCGACGGCTCGCCGACCTCGGCGCGGAACGCGTCCTTCTCCCACAGCGAGAGGACCAGGCCCGGGCCCACCTGCAGGAAGATCACGTCGACGTCGTCGAAGCGGGGCGTCCACCCCAGGCCGTCGACGTAGAACCGGCGCGACGCGTCACGGTCCTCGACCGCGAGGGTCAGGAAGCTCAGGTACTGGTCCACGGGCTCTCCTCGGTCAGCGGCGCAGGCGTCCGGCGTGCGCGTCGTCCAGGGCGTCGGCCGCGCGCACCAGCGCCAGGTGCGACAGGGCCTGCGGGACGTTGCCGGCCTGGCGTCCGGCCGCCGGCTCCCACATCTCGGCCAGCAGCCCCACGTCGTTCGCGCAGGCGACCAGCCGGTCCATCAGCGTGCGGGCGTCGTCCACGCGTCCGGACCGCGCGTACTGCTCGACCAGCCAGAACGAGCAGGCCAGGAAGGCGTTCTCGCCGGGCGGCAGCCCGTCGACGCCGGTCTCGGTGCGGTACCGGTAGACGAACCCGTCGACCAGCAGCTCGTCCTCGATCGCGGCCACCGTGCCGAGCATCCGCGGGTCGTCGGGGTCGAGGTAGCCCACCTGCGGCAGCTGCAGGAGCGCGGCGTCGACACCGCGCGACCCCGCGTACTGGGTGTACGTGCCGCGCTCGGTGTCGAAGCAGGTGTCCTCGATCTCCTCGCGCACCTGCTCGCGCAGCGACTCCCACCGCTCGACCGGGCCGTCGAGGCCGTGGTGGCGCACCGCCTGCACACCGCGGTCGAGCGCCGCCCAGACCATCACCAGCGAGTGGGTGAAGCGCTGCTGCGGGCCGCGGATCTCCCAGATGCCGTTGTCGGGACGCCGCCAGTGCTGCTCCACGAACCCGAGCAGCGCGCGCTGCAGCGGCCACGAGTACTCGTCCTCGTCCACCCCGACGCGGCGCGCGTGCTCGAGCGCCACGAGCACCTCGCCCAGCACGTCGGCCTGGTACTGGCCGACGGCGCCGTTGCCGACGCGCACCGGCTGCGCCCCGTCGTAGCCCGGCAGGGACGTGAGCTCGCGCTCGGGCAGGTCGCGCTCGCCGGAGAGCCCGTACATGATCTGCACGTCGTCGGGGTCGCCGGCGACGGCCCGCATCAGCCACTCGCGCCACTCCAGCGCCTCGTCGGCGTACCCGTGCTCGAGCAGGGCCTCGAGGGTCAGCGCCGCGTCGCGCAGCCAGACGTAGCGGTAGTCCCAGTTGCGCTGGCCGCCGAACTCCTCGGGCAGCGACGTCGTCGCCGCCGCGACGATCCCGCCGGTGTCCTCGTGCGTCAGCGCGCGCAGCACCAGCAGCGAGCGGCGCACCTCGGCGCGGTACGGACCGGTGGGCTCGGCGCGGTCGGCCCACTCCTGCCAGAACCGCAGGGTGTCCTCGACCTGCCGGTCGGCGTCCGCGGGGTCGGGCGGCGGCCGGTGCGAGGGGAACCAGGTGAGCGTGAGGTCCTGCACCTCGCCCTCGGCGACGGTGAACGTGCCCATGTGGGCGTGGTCGGTGGGACGCAGCTGCGGGCCGCGCAGCACCACCGCGTCCGGGCCGGCCAGGGCGAGCATCGCCCGGTGGCCGGGCGCGCAGGCCAGCTCGCGGCGCTGCTGCACCCAGGGGAGTGCGGTGGCGTACCCGAACCGGAACGTCACCTCCTCGCGCATCGTCACCGTGCCCCGCACGCCGCGGACCCGGCGCTGCAGGTCGGCGCGGCGGTCGCCCTGCGGCATCAGGTCGAGCACCTCGACCTCGCCGTCGGCCGTCTCCCACCGCGTGCGCAGGACGAAGGTGTCGCCGACGTACTCGCGGCTGGTCGAGACCACCTCGCCGTCCGGGGCCAGCAGCCAGCGGCCGTGCTCCTCGTCGCCGAGCAGGGCGCCGAACGTCGACGGCGAGTCGAACCGCGGCAGGCAGAGCCAGTCGACCGAGCCGTCGCGGCCGACGAGCGCGGCCGTGTGGCAGTCGCCGACGAGGGCGTAGTCGCCGATCGGGAGGGGCACGGCTCACCCCCAGTAGGGACGGTCGGGCAGGTCGCCCTGCAGGGCGGAGCCGTCGGCGCGACCCGCCACCCAGGCCGCGAGCGCGCCGCGCGTGCCCTCGACGACCGGCCCGCCGTCGCCGACCAGCCACTCGGTGCCGGACGCGTCGCGCAGCGTGGTGGGCCGTCCGCCCCGCGCCGTCGTGCGTCGGCACCCCTCCGCCAGGACGCGGTGCAGCAGGGCCGGGTCGCTGCCGTCGAGGTCGTACCCCGTGCCCAGGTCGAGGTGGTGCAGGAGCACCTCGTAGGTGCGCATCAGCCCGATCTCGTACGACGGCAGCGTGGCGCCCTTGCGCAGCCCGACCGTGACGTCGTGCCCGGCGGGCAGGGCCACGAAGGCGTCGAGGAAGGCGTCGGCGCTGGTCTCGACGTCGGCCTCGACGTCCGCGGCCGACCGCCCCGCCCCGGCGCGGATGCCCTCGTCGCGCGACTCCTCCGACGGGTACATCGGGACGACCTCGCCGGTGGCGACCGTGGTCACGAGGTTGCGCAGCGCGTCGGCGTTGCGGGCGACGTGGGTGAGCAGCATCGCCCGGTCCCACCCCTCGCACAGCGACGGCTCGCGGACGGCGGCGTCGTCGAAGGACTTGACGGCGTCCATCAGCCGGTCGGTCTCGTCGGTGAGGACGTGCAGCGCGTGGCCGTACTGGGCCGGGTCGCGCAGGTCGTCGAGCCGGTCGCTCTCCGGGGGCAGGTCGGGTGTGGAGTCGCTCACCCTGGCGACCCTAGCCCGCGTCCGCCGTGCTGCGCCCGGGCAGGACGAGGGGGCCGTCGGACGGGACGGGCGGGCCGTTGTCGGAGGGTCCACCTAGAGTGCTGGACGTGCCATCCGCGCCCTCCTCCCGCTCGTCCACGACGTCCCGTCCGCGCTCGCGCGCGGGTGCCGCCGCCCCCGTCCCGGCCCACCAGCTGGTCGTGCGGGGCGCCCGCGAGCACAACCTCAAGGACGTCGACCTCGACCTGCCGCGCGACGCGCTCGTGGTGTTCACCGGGCTGTCCGGCTCGGGCAAGTCGTCGCTCGCGTTCGACACGATCTTCGCCGAGGGCCAGCGCCGGTACGTCGAGTCGCTGAGCGCGTACGCGCGCCAGTTCCTCGGCCAGATGGACAAGCCGGACGTCGACTTCATCGAGGGCCTGTCGCCCGCGGTCTCGATCGACCAGAAGTCGACCAGTCGCAACCCGCGCTCGACCGTCGGCACCATCACCGAGGTCTACGACTACCTGCGCCTGCTGTGGGCGCGCGCGGGCGTCCCGCACTGCCCGGTGTGCGACGAGCCGATCGGGCGGCAGACGCCGCAGCAGATCGTCGACCGGCTGCTCGAGCTGCCCGAGGGCACCCGGTTCCAGGTGCTGGCGCCGGTCGTGCGCGGCCGCAAGGGCGAGTACGCCGACCTGTTCGCCGAGCTGCAGACCAAGGGCTTCGCCCGTGCCCGGGTCGACGGCGAGGTGGTGGCGCTGACCTCGCCGCCCACCCTGGAGAAGAAGCTCAAGCACACGATCGACGTCGTGGTCGACCGGCTGTCGGCCAAGGCGTCGGCGCAGCGCCGGCTCACCGACTCGGTCGAGACCGCCCTCGGGCTGTCCGGCGGGCTGCTCACCGTCGAGCTCGTCGACCTCGACGAGAAGGACCCCGCCCGCGAGCGACGCTTCAGCGAGAAGCTGGCCTGCCCGAACGACCACCCCCTGCAGCTCGACGAGGTCGAGCCGCGCACCTTCTCGTTCAACGCGCCGTACGGCGCCTGCGAGACCTGCACCGGCATCGGCGTGCGGCTCGAGGTCGACCCCGAGCTGCTCGTGCCCGACGACGAGCTGTCGCTGTCCGAGGGCGCGATCGCGCCGTGGGGCGTCTCGCAGGGCAGCAACGAGTACTACCACCGGCTGATGAAGGGGCTGGGCGACCAGCTCGGGTTCTCGATGGACAAGCCGTGGCGCGCCCTGCCCGAGCGCGCCCGCGAGGCACTGCTGCACGGCGAGGACTACCAGGTGCACGTCCGGTACCGGAACCGGTTCGGCCGCGAGCGGTCGTACACCTCCGGCTTCGAGGGCGTCGTGCCGTTCATCAAGCGGCGGCACTCCGAGACCGACTCCGACTGGTCGCGCGAGCGGTACGAGGGCTACATGCGCGAGGTGCCGTGCCCCGCGTGCAAGGGCGCCCGGCTCAAGCCCGAGGTGCTGGCGGTGCGCATCGGCGACAAGTCGATCGCCCAGGTCTGCGCGCTGCCCGTCGCCGAGTGCGCCGACTTCCTCAGCGGCCTGCGACTCGACGCCCGGCAGGCGCAGATCGCCGCGGCGGTGCTCAAGGAGATCAACGCCCGGCTCGGGTTCCTGCTCGACGTCGGCCTCGACTACCTCTCGCTCGACCGCCCGGCCGGCACGCTGTCCGGCGGTGAGGCGCAGCGCATCCGGCTCGCGACCCAGATCGGGTCCGGCCTCGTCGGCGTGCTCTACGTGCTCGACGAGCCGAGCATCGGCCTGCACCAGCGCGACAACCGGCGGCTCATCTCGACGCTCACCCGGCTGCGCGACCTCGGCAACACCCTGATCGTGGTCGAGCACGACGAGGACACGATCGGCGCGGCCGACTGGGTCGTCGACATCGGCCCGGGGGCGGGGGAGCACGGCGGCCACGTCGTGCACTCCGGCTCGGTCGAGGGGCTGCTCAAGCACCGCACCTCGCTCACCGGTCGCTTCCTGAGCGGACGCGAGTCGATCGGCGTGCCCGACCGGCGGCGCGAGGCCGACCCGTCGCGCGCGGTCGCCGTGGTCGGTGCGCGCGAGCACAACCTGCGCGGCATCGACGTCTCGTTCCCGCTCGGCTGCTTCGTCGCCGTCACCGGCGTGTCCGGCTCGGGCAAGTCGACGCTGGTGAACTCGATCCTCTACACCGTGCTCGCCAACAAGCTGAACGGCGCCCGCCAGGTGCCCGGCCGGCACCGCACGGTCACCGGCCTCGAGCACCTCGACAAGGTCGTGCACGTCGACCAGTCGCCGATCGGCCGCACGCCGCGCTCGAACCCGGCCACCTACACCGGCGTCTGGGACCACATGCGCAAGCTGTTCGCGCAGACCACCGAGGCCAAGGTGCGCGGCTACCAGCCGGGCCGGTTCTCGTTCAACGTCAAGGGCGGTCGCTGCGAGAACTGCCAGGGCGACGGCACGATCAAGATCGAGATGAACTTTCTGCCGGACGTCTACGTGGCGTGCGAGGTCTGCCACGGCGCCCGGTACAACCGGGAGACGCTCGAGGTGCACTTCAAGGGCAAGACCGTCGCCGACGTGCTGAACATGCCGATCGAGGAGGCGGCCGAGTTCTTCGAGAACGTGCCGGCCATCGCGCGGCACCTGCGCACCCTGGTCGACGTGGGGCTCGGGTACGTCCGGCTCGGCCAGCCCGCGCCCACCCTCTCCGGCGGCGAGGCCCAGCGGGTCAAGCTCGCCAGCGAGCTGCAGAAGCGCTCGACCGGCCGCACCGTGTACGTCCTCGACGAGCCCACGACCGGCCTGCACTTCGAGGACATCCGCAAGCTCCTCGGGGTGCTCCAGGGTTTGGTCGACAAGGGCAACACGGTCATCGTCATCGAGCACAACCTCGACGTGATCAAGTCCGCCGACTGGGTCGTCGACATGGGGCCGGAGGGCGGGTCCGGGGGCGGCACGGTCCTGGCCGAGGGCACGCCGGAGCAGGTCGCGCGGGTGCGCGGCAGCTACACCGGCGAGTTCCTGGCGAAGATCCTGCCGGCGGGCGACCGCGGCGTGCGGCCGACCACCACGGTGGCCGCGGCGCAGTCGCTGCGGCCGCGGGCCACGGCCTCGACGGCGACGAAGGCGGCCACGAAGAGCGCCGCCACCAAGACCACGGCGACGAAGAGCGCCGCCAAGAAGGCGACCGCCAGGAAGACCGCCGCGAAGAAGGCAACCGCGAAGAAGGCCACCGCGAAGAAGACGACGGCCACGAAGGCGCCGTCGAGGAAGGCCACCGCCCGGGCGCGCTGACGACGGCCGCTCGGGCCGCGGCGCGGGGCGGCTTCCCAGCAGACTCACAGGCTGGGCTTGACGTGTTCTTGAGGGTTCACGGGAATGATGGGAGACGTCCAGCACCGACGACCGCGATCGTCGCGACCGAGCGCCAGGAGGACCCCGTGAGCACCCAGACCCCCGCCCGCCGCACCGCCCCGACGGACGCGCCGCGCGGCACGCTCGACGACTGGTGCCCCTCGCGTCGCACCGTGATGCGGACGCTCGCCACCCTCGGCGGCGTCACCCTGGTGCCCGGCCTGCTCGTCGCGTGCTCGTCCGACGACGGCGGCAGCGGGACCACCGGCGGGGGGTCGGACACCGGCGACGGTGGCTCGGTGGGTGGCTCGTCGGGCAGCACGATCGCGGCGTCCGACGTCGCGGTCGGCACGGCCGTGGTCGTGCAGGTCGACGGCGCGTCCTACGTGGTGGCGCAGCCGGCCGAGGGGGAGTTCGTCGCCTACGACGCGCGCTGCACGCACCAGGGCACGACGGTCGAGGCGGGGGAGGGCACGACCCTGGTCTGCCCGAACCACGGCAGCGAGTTCGACGCCGCCGACGGCGGCGCGGTGCTGCAGGGCCCCGCCACCTCGGCGCTGGCCGCCGTCGACGTCACGCTCGAGGGCGACCAGCTCGTCATCGGCTGAGCGCGGCGAGCAACGCCGACAGGTCGGGCGCGGCCCCGTCGGACTGGAGCACCACGGCGTCGGCGCCGGCCTCGGCGAGCGCACCGACCCGGTCCGCGACCGCGTCCGGCGTCACGGCGTCGGCCGCGACCTCGGCGTAGACCGTGACGTCGACCCTGCCCGGCCTGCCGGCGCCGTCGCGTCCCTCCTGGGCGAGCGACCGGCCGCGGCGCACCTCGTCGGGACCGGTGACCTCGGCGTCGAGCAGCACACCGTCCGACACCTCGCCGGCGAGCCGGAGCGTCCTCGGCCCACGCGCCCCGACGAGCACGGTCGGCGGGTGCTCCGGCGGCCAGTCGAGCGCGACGCCGTCGAGCCGCACGTACTCGCCGGCGACCTCGACCCGCTCGCCCGCCAGCAGCCGGCGCACGGCCGTGGTGTGCTCGCGCAGCAACGTCATCGGCGAGGCCGCCCGGGCACCGACCTGCTCCATCCAGTCGAGCACGCCGTGGCCGAGGCCGAGCACGAACCGGTCCGGGAACGCCCGGGCCAGCACGGCCGCCTCCATCGCGACGACCGCCGGGTTGCGCAGCGGCACCGGCAGCAGCCCGATGCCGACCCGCAGCCGGGTCGACCAGGCCAGCGCCAGCGCGGCGGTGGTCAGGCCGCCCTCGAGGAAGCAGTCCTCCCACAGCCAGAGCTCGTCGACACCGGCGGCGTCGGCCGCCTCGACGGCGGCCCGCAGGTGCTCGGGCGGGGACTGCGGGCGGAAGACGACACCGGTGCGGACCATGACCCCACCCTGCACCCGTGCACCGACACCCACCCGGGTGCTTGCGTCCGAGGAGTGAGACGGGCGAGGATCCAGGCGATGAATCCGACCGGTTCGCTCGACAAGCCCGTCTCCGCCGTCCCACCCACCAGGGCCGACGTGGTCGTCGTCGGCGACGGTGCCGCCGGGACGCTCGTGGCCCTGCACCTGCTGCGCCGCTGGCGCGCCCGCGGCGCGACCGGCGCGCGGCCGGTGGTCGCGCTGGTCGGGCCGGGCGCCACCGGTCGCGGGGTGGCCTACGCGACCGACGACCCGCGGCACCTGCTCAACGTGCCCGCCGGCCGGATGAGCGCGCTGCCCGACGACCCCGACCACCTGGTGCGCTGGGCGCGGCGCTCGTGCGACGAGACCGCCGGGCCGCAGGTCTTCCTCGCCCGCGGGCACTACGGCCGCTACCTCGAGCACGCGCTGGCGCAGGAGGCCGGCGCCCCCGACGTCGTCGGCCGGCTGCTGCGGGTGCCGCACCGCGCGGTCCGGGTCGGTGCCCGGCCGGACGGCCGCACCGAGGTGGTGCTGGCCGACGGCGGCGTGCTGCTCGCCGCCGACGTCGTCCTCGCGCACGGCGTGCAGGCGCCCGGCGCCGCCTGGGCGCCGCCGGGGCTGGCCGCCGACCCGGC
>NZ_BAAHAF010000099.1:0-13712 GCF_054777815.1 Angustibacter speluncae
CAGCGCGGCGCCGCGCCGGGCGGCGTCGGCCACGGCCTGGTTCGGCTGCCCGGCGACCTCGTCGTCGCCGCGCTCGCCGTGGTGAACGCCGCCGGCCGCGTGGTCGGGTCGGCGTCCGCCGCCGAGCCCGGCGACGCAGGACTGAACACCACGCTGGCGGTCGTCGTCACGAACGCCCGGCTCGACGTCGCCACGGCCACCCGCACCGCCGCAGCCGGCCACGACGGGCTCGCCCGCGCGATCGAACCCGTGCACACCCTCGGCGACGGCGACACCGTGTTCTGCCTCGCCACCGGCGCCGTCCCGCCGTCTGCCGCCGCCCCCGACGCCCCGCCCGGCTGGCCGGGCGCCGCGCGCGTCGCCGGCACCGGCGCCGTGCAGTCCGCCGCCGCCGAGGCCGTCCGGCTCGCGGTCCTCGACGCGGTGCGCTGACGCGGTGCACGGCGAGACGGCCGAGGAGGCGCTGTACCGGGGACAGGAGCTCGAGGAAGCAGGCAAGCTGCGCGACGCGCTGCAGGCCTATGCAGAGTGCGCTGCTGGCGGTGACCGCAGGGGTGCGTTCCTCGCCGGTCAGCTGCTCGAAGGAGTCGGCGACCTCGCCGGCGCCGAGACGCAGCTGCGCCGCGCGGACGACGTCGAGGGGGCGGCGTACCGCCTGGCCCGGGTGGTCCGGGCTGCTGGCCGCCCGGACGAGGCTGACTCGATCATCGCCGAGCACGCGCCGACCTGCTGGGAGTGCGCCACGGACTGGAGCCTGCGCGAGGACGTTGCCGCTGAGGAGGCTCTGCCCGTGCTCCGGGTGCTCTGGGGCGGGGGAGCTCTCGGCGCCGGGATTCCCCTGGCCCTGGTCCTCGAGGAGCTCGGGGACCGCGACGGCGCACGACACGTCCTGGAGCGGGCGGCAGACACCGGCGACGCGCACGCGGCGACGAATCTCGGCGTGATGCTGGCCGAGGACGGCGAGCTGGACGCCGCAGCACGACTTTGGCGTGCCGCTGCGTCGGCCGGCGACGACGTCGCGACCCGGCACCTCGCCGAGCTCGACCACCTACGGACGCCATGACGCCGTGAGTGGTTGCTTCGGGGGCCGGGAAGCAACCACTCGCGGCGTCGTGGGCAGAAGGCGCCCCTTCGTGCGGTCGCGAAGGGGCGACTACTGCTGACGGGCGAGGGCCGCGCCGGTCCACGCCTCGTCGGCGCTGACGTCGCGGAGCACCTCGAGCCAGGCGGGCACCGCGTCGGACGGGTGGTCGCGGTCGTCGATCTCGGCCACGAGGGTGCCGTCGGCGTGCTCGTCGACCGCCACCAGCAGGCCGTCGCGGCGCAGCAGGTGGCGACGCTTGCGCAGCACCCGCGCGGGCAGCGCGGACAGCAGGTCCCACTCGGCGTCGTCGAGGTAGAGGTTGGTGCACGCGACCTCGGCCGGCCCCTCCTCCAGGCGCACCTTCTGGCCGAGCTTGCGGGTCGTGGCGCCGTCCGCCGCCGTCACCTCGCGCAGCCGCAGCCGGGTGCCCTCGACGTACCGGTCCACGATCTCGACGACCTGCTCGACCCCGTCCGGGACGCGCGCCACGAGGTAGCGGCGCTCCCGCTCGACCACGGCGTACTTCAGCGAGACGGTCACCGCCGCAGGCTAGCCACCCGCCCTAGGCTCGGTGCATGCCTCTCACCTTCGCCGGGACGCTCGACCGCGCCGCCCTCGGCCGCGCCGCCGAGGCCGTCGCCCCCCTCGTCGCCTCCGCCCAGGTCGCCCGTGCCTGGGACGAGGAGTCGGCGCTGCCGGGGTTGACCGTCGGCGGCCTCGCCACCCACCTGGTGAGCCAGCTGCAGTGCGCGGTCGAGTTCCTGCGGATCGACCCGGTGCCGCCGCACGCCCCCGTCGTCTCGCTCGCCGGGCTGTACGAGCGCACCGACTGGTTCCTCGCGCCGGTCGACGCGGGCGAGAACACCTCGATCCGCGACGACTTCAACGAGATGGCCGGCGCCGGGCACGAAGGCGCCCAGGAGGCGCTGCGGGCGTCCGCCGCGGACCTGCCCGCGGCCCTGGACGCCGCCGGCCCCACCACCTACGTCCCGTGGCAGGACTGCTGCCTGGCGACCGACGACTTCCTGGTCGTGCGGCTGATGGAGGTCGTGGTGCACGCCGACGACCTCGCCGTCAGCGTCGGCGCCGAGCCCGTCGCCTTCGACGACGACGTGCTGCACCCGGTGCTCGCGCTGCTCGCCGTCCTGGCTGCGCGGCGGCACGGGCAGGCCGCCGCCGTCCGGGCGCTGTCGCGGGCCGAGCGCGCGTCCGGACCCGCGGCGGCGTTCTAGCCGACCGGTAGGGCGGCGCGGCTGCGGTCAGGCCAGAGCGCTCAGGCGTAACCACAACGGCCACGTCGGGAAGTCACGCGGCTGCAGATCGCCGCCGTCCTCCACCTCGTAGTGGTCGTGGTCCAGCAGCCAGCGCCACAGGGACACCGCATGCAGAAGCGATCCTGCGACGGCCAGGTCCGCGTCTTCCCACTCCCACGGAACCATGCCGAGACGGGTGAGCCAGGGGTTGCGAAGTGGGTCATCGGTCGTGCAGTCGGCGTAGAGCCGTTGCGGACCCTGCGTCATCAGGACCAACCAGTGCGGTTGCCAGCCGATCGGTGTGTGGTCCCCGGCAGGGAACCAGGACCGTTGCTGAGCCGTCTCGTCGAGCGCCTCTCGCAGCGACAGGAACTCGTAACCGCCCGGCCCGATCGACCTGGGGCCACCTGGCTGCGCTCCGTCGTGCCAGCCCCACAAGACCTTCAGCTCGGCAGGGAGCCTCCACCCCGCATCGCCGGCGAGGCGGTCGAGCTCGTCGTCGTCGAGACCGGGACGCAAGGCATCGGCGACCGGGGCTCCGAGCCGGCGCCACGCGCTCTTGACCCCCTCGAGCTCATCGCGAAGCGCATCGAGCAGATCGATCCTCGGACCCTATGCACCGGCGGGCCAGGGCGGGCCGTCGAGGTCGACCAGCTCGACCTCGTCGTCGAGCACGCCCGCTGTGGCGTGCAGGACGACGTCGCCCGCGACGTGCAGTCCGCTGACGTCGGCCGTGTCGACGTCGGTGAGCCGCCAGGACTCGTCGAGCAGCGCGCCCTGCGGCGCCTCGTGCCGTTCGGCACCGAGCCGCTCGACCCGCAGCCGCACCAGCCGCGCCCCCGATGCGTCCGGGGCGACCCGCAGCACGGGGACGTCGGCCGACGCCCGTCCCTCCCCCGGCGCCGCGACCCCGCGCGCGAGCGCGACCAGCGACCCCGGTGAGGACGTCAGCAGACCCGCTGCGGCCGAGACCTTCTCGTCGTCGACGGCGTCGGACCGCGCCCACACCAGCACCGGGGCGCCGTCGTCGAGCCGCAGGCCTCCCCCGCGCAGCTGGCTCGCGTCCGGCCCGGTGACCGCGAACCGCACCGGGCGGAACCCGGTGTCGCAGGCCAGGTCGAGCGCCGCGGAGACGAAACGCCAACCGGCCGGTCCCGGGGCGCAGGAGAACGCCTCGGGCCGGCCGGCCAGGTGGTACGTGCCGCGGGGCACGGCGGTGCGCCGCGGCGTCCGGATCAGTACCGGTAGTGCTCGGGCTTGTACGGGCCCGCCACGTCGACGCCGAGGTACTCGGCCTGCGGCTTGGTGAGCTCGGTCAGCCGGACGCCGAGCGCGTCCAGGTGCAGCCGCGCGACCTTCTCGTCGAGGTGCTTCGGCAGCGTGTAGACCTTGTTCTCGTACTCGCCCGGCTTGGTCCAGATCTCGATCTGGGCGATGGTCTGGTTCGCGAACGAGTTGCTCATCACGAACGACGGGTGACCGGTGGCGTTGCCCAGGTTGAGCAGCCGACCCTCGGACAGCACGATGATCGACTTCTCGTCCTGGCCGTCGGCGGCCGGGAACGTCCACTCGTGCACCTGCGGCTTGATCTCGGTCTTCGTGATGCCCGGGATCTTCGCCAGCCCGGCCATGTCGATCTCGTTGTCGAAGTGGCCGATGTTGCCGACGATCGCCTTGTTCTTCATCTTCGCCATGTGGTCGGCGGTGATGACGTCGTAGCAGCCGGTGGTGGTGATGAAGATGTCGGCGGTCTCGACGACGTCCTCCATCCGGGCCACCTGGTAGCCCTCCATCGCGGCCTGCAGCGCGCAGATGGGGTCGACCTCGGTGACGATCACGCGGGCACCCTGGCCGCGCAGCGAGTCGGCCGAGCCCTTGCCCACGTCGCCGTAGCCGGCGACGACGGCGACCTTGCCGCCGATCAGGACGTCGGTGGCGCGGTTGATGCCGTCGACCAGCGAGTGGCGGCAGCCGTACTTGTTGTCGAACTTCGACTTGGTGACCGAGTCGTTGACGTTGATCGCCGGGAAGAGCAGGTCGCCGGTGGCGGCGAACTGGTAGAGCCGGTGGACGCCGGTGGTGGTCTCCTCGGTGACGCCCTTGATGCCGGCCGCCATCTTCGTGAACCGCTCGGGGGTCTCGGACAGCGAGCGACGCAGGACGTCGAGGATGACGCCGTACTCCTCGGAGTCGTCCTCGGAGGTCGACGGCACGGCGCCGGCGAGCTCGAACTCGCGGCCCTTGTGCACCAGCAGCGTGGCGTCGCCGCCGTCGTCGAGAATCATGTTCGGGCCGTCCTCGCCGGGCCAGGACAGGATCTGCTCGGTGCACCACCAGTACTCGGGGAGGGTCTCGCCCTTCCACGCGAACACGGGAACGCCGTTCGGCGCCTCGGGGGTGCCGTCGCCCACGACGACGGCCGCGGCGGCCTCGTCCTGGGTCGAGAAGATGTTGCAGGACGCCCAGCGGACGTCGGCACCGAGCGCGGTCAGCGTCTCGATCAGCACGGCGGTCTGCACGGTCATGTGCAGCGAGCCCGCGATGCGGGCGCCGGTCAGCGGCTTGCTCTCGCCGTACTCGGCGCGCAGCGCCATCAGGCCGGGCATCTCGTGCTCGGCGAGGCGGATCTGGTGGCGGCCGGCCTCGGCCAGGCCGAGGTCGCGGACCTTGTAGTCGGTCTCGTTCAGGGTCATCTGGGTGTTCTCCAGTAGGGGTCGCGGATGAGGACGACCCGGCGCAGCCCCTCTGGGCCAGCGGCATCACCGACGCCGGAACCCGCCCAGTGTAACGCTCCGGCAACGGTGCCCCGGCGCACGGACGGACCGTGCCGAAACGCCCACCGCGTCCTGCCGCGGTCCGTCACGCTGGGTGCACCATGTCGAACCCCTCCCCGTGGACGACGCCCTCGGCGCCCGTCCCGCCGCCGCCGTACGCACAGGCGCCGTACGCACAGCCGCCGTACGCCCAGCCGTACCCGCCGCACCAGGGGTACCCGGCGCCACCGGCGTACCAGCCACCGCCGCGACGGCGCCCCGTGGTGCTCGCCCTCGTGGTGGGCCTGGTCTGCCTGCTGGTCGGGGTGCTGCTCGGCGTCGGCGGGACGCTGGCGGTGCAGGCCTGGGGCGGCGACCCGGACGCCGGCCGGCCGGCCGCCGAGGTGGTGCCCGAGCGGATGCCCGGGATCGTCGCCTGGATCGAGGAGCGCACCGGGCACGAGTTCGCGTCCGAGCCGGAGGTCACGGTGCTGGACGACGCCGCCTTCGAGGCGGCGCTGCTCGCGGTGGACGAGGACGCGGAGGGGTCGGAGCCGGCGACGCTGCCCACCGACGACTGGACCTCGACGGTGACCGCGCTGGGGCTCGTCGAGGACCCCGCGGCGTTCGACGAGTTCGGCGAGAGCGGGTTCGCCGACGGGGTGGTGGGGTTCTACTCCTACGCCGACGGGTCGGTCATCGTGCGCGGTACCGAGTGGTCGCCGATGGTCGAGGTCACGCTGCTGCACGAGCTGGTGCACGCGCTGCAGGACCAGGTCGTCGACCTCGAGGCGGTGACCGCCTCGACCCGCCTCTACGACGAGAGCTACGCGGCGCTGAGCGCCGTGATCGAGGGACAGGCGACGCTGTACGAGTACGACTGGCTCGACGAGCAGAGCCCGGCGTACGCCGACGAGTACTGGAGCACCCCGGGCGGCGGCGGGCCGTCGGAGCCGTTCGCCGAGGCCTCGGCCTACCTGCCCTACGCGCTGGGGTACTGGGGCACGCTGATGCTCGAGGAGGCCGAGGGCAGCGAGGCGGTCTTCGACGCCCTGCGCGAGCCGCCGACGACGCTCGAGCAGCTGTGGGACATGCCGGGCTGGGCCGCCGGCACGCCCGCCGCGGCCGACCCCGAGCCGCTCCCGGACACGGCGGCGCCCGCCGGCGCCGAGGTGCTCGACCGCGGGTCGTTCGGCGTGCACGGCCTGAGCCTGCTCACCCTCGACCCGCAGGACTACGCGTCCCTGCCGGACGAGGAGTCGCTGCCGCTGCAGGGGTGGGCGGGCGACGCCTACGTCACCTGGGCCGACGGCGAGGGCGCCTGCACGCGGGTCGTCGTGCGCACCGACGGCGCCGACGACGCCGCGTCGTGGCGCGACGACCTGGCCGGGTGGACGCAGGACGGCGGCACCGTCAGCACCCGGGACGAGCAGGTCGTGCTCGAGCGCTGCACGAGCTGACCGCCGACCGACCGCCGGCCGACTGTCGGACCCCGGGCCTACGGTCGCGCCATGACCGCGCCGACCAGCTCCCGCCCCACCCTGCCCGACGGCTACGGCCTGCCCGAGACCACCAACGGCCTGCTCGACTGGGCCGCGGTCGAGGAGCGGCTCGTGGCCTCGCTGCACTACTGGCTGTCGTCGGTGCGCCCCGACGGCACGCCCCACACCGTCCCGCGCTGGGGCGTGTGGGTCGACGGCCGGTTCTGGTACGACGGCGCGCCCACCACCGTCCACGCCCGCAACCTGGCGTCGAACCCCGCGGTGACCCTGACCCTCGAGGACGGCCGGCAGGCGGTGATCGTCGAGGGCGTCAGCGAGCCCGCGCGGGCCGACGCCGACGACCTCGGCGCCCGGCTGAGCGCCGCGTTCGGCAAGTACCACGCCGAGGGCTACCGCCCCGGCGCCGACGCGTGGGCGGGCGAGGACGGCGGCGGCCTGCGGGTGATCACGCCGCGTCGGGCGCTGGCGTGGTTCTCGTTCCCGGCCGACTGCACCCGGTTCAGCTGGTGACCTCGCGCAGGTCCGGCTCGAGGTAGATCACCCGGGCGATCGGCACGGCCTCGCGCACCCGCGCCTCGGCGGCGTCGATGGCGTCGGCGACGTCGGCCGCGGTCGCGCCGGGGGTCACCGCGAACTTCGCGGCGACCAGCAGCTCCTCCGGGCCGAGGTGCAGCGTCTTCATGTGGATGATGCCCTCGACGCAGCCGCCGGGCAGCGCCGCCTCGATCGCGCGCACGTTCTCGGGCGTCGCGCCCTCGCCGATGAGCAGCGACTTCATCTCCACCGCCAGGATCGCGGCGATCACGATCAGCAGCAGGCCGATCATCGCGGTGCCGGCGGCGTCCCAGAGGCCGTTGTGGGTGAGCAGGGTGAGCCCGACGCCGAACAGCGCGAAGACCAGGCCGACGAGCGCGCCGAGGTCCTCGAGCAGGATCACCGGGAGCTCGGGCTCCTTGGCGGTGCGGACGAAGTCCTTCCACGACCGGGAGCCTCGGACGTGGTTCGACTCCTTGATGGCCGTGCGGAACGAGAACGACTCCATCACGATGGCGACGACGAGCACGACCACCGGCACCCACCACCAGCGGCCCTCGATCGGGTGCGGGTCCTGGTACTTGTGCCACGCCTCGTACAGCGCGAACAGGCCGCCGACGCTGAACAGCACGATCGAGACGATGAAGGCGTAGACGTACCGCTCGCGCCCGTACCCGAAGGGGTGCTCGGGGGTGGCGGCGCGCTTGGCCCGCTTCCCGCCGACGAGCAGCAGCACCTGGTTGCCCGAGTCGGCCACCGAGTGGATCGCCTCGGCGAGCATCGACGACGCACCCGTCAGCGCCCAGGCGACGAACTTCGTGACCGCGATCCCGAGGTTGGCCGCCAGGGCCGCCACGATCGCCTTGTTGCCGCCGCCGGTCGCCATGCGCGGAACCCTAGAGGCTGCGCCGCGGGGGCGCGTCCTCAGCGCAGCGAGTCGCGCAGCTCGGCCACGTGCGGCGACCGCGCGGGGTCCAGGCCGGTGGCGAGCGCGAGGTAGGTCGCGGCGAAGTCGACCCGCGCCACGACCCGCGCGAACCGCTGCATCGGCGTCTCGGCCGGGCCGCTCGACCCGTTCTCGAGGTCGTCCCCCAGCTCGGTGTGCGCGCGCACGTCGCTGACCCGCACGCCCGAGCGCTCGGCCAGGTCGCGGACGGCGGAGAAGCCGATGCCGTCGCCGACGTCGAGCAGCAGCAGCCGCAGCCGGGTGGCCGGGGGGCCGTCCAGGAACGGGTCGGCGAACACCTCGTCGGAGGCGTCGGACGCGAACGGGCCGCCGAAGGTCGCCACCACGTCGCCCGCGTCGTCCGGCAGCACGCCGTGCACCGCGGGCACCCGCGCGGTGCGCGCGAGCACCGACGCGGCGCGCCGACCCGCGACCCCGGCCAGCGGGCTGTCGCCCAGGATCACGGGTACCGACCCGTCGACCTCGAGCGCGAGCGACTTGGCCGGGTTGACGAATGCCTCGGACGACGGCCGGCAGGCCTCGGCCTCGGCGTCGAGCGCGTCGGCGAGCGCGGCGAGGTCGTGCTCGCCGCCGGACGCGTCGGGGGGCAGCAGCCCGAGCCGGTCGCACGCGAGCAGCGGCGGGGTGAGCAGCGACCACAGCGCCGTGCGCGAGGTCGGCGTGGCGGCGGCCGAGCGGTCGACCGGCAGCGGGACGTGCGCCCCGCGGAAGCGCCGGCTGACCTCCTCCAGCGGCGACCCGGTGGCCCCGACGGTCAGCAGCTGGGCGCCGCGCCGGCCCGCCTCGGACGCGACGGCGACCGCCCCCTCGGCGCGCCCCGACAGCGAGATCGCGACGACGACGTCCATCGACCCGACCCACGACGGCAGCCGCGCGCCGGACAGGGCCAGCACCGGCACCGGGCCGGCGCCGCCACCCGCGGCCGCGAGCGCGTCGGCCACCACCGCGGCACCGCCGCGGGCGGCGACCACCACGGCGCGTGGCCGGCCGCCGTCGGTCCACGTCGGCGGCAGCGACTCCTGGGTGAGCGCGAGCGCCTGGCGCACCTGCGCCCCGGCGCCTGCCAGCGAGCGCAGCACCGCCCGCGGGTCGGCGGCCTCCAGCCCCGCGGCGTCGTCGAGGAGCTGCTCGTCGAGGGCCATCTCAGGCCCCCGGACGACGCGCCTCGTCGACGAGCAGGACCGGCACGCCGTCGTCGACCCGGTAGGCGAGCGCGCACTCCGACGAGGTGCACACCAGCTCGGGACCACCGTCGGGTCCGGCGGCGTCGGCCAGCTCGGCCCGGCAGGCGGGGCAGCGCAGCAGCTCGCGCAGCCACGGGTCGATCGCCTGCCGGGTGGTGTCGTCGGTCATTCCGCCTCCTGCCGCACCAGCGCGAGCACCTCGTCGCGCACCGCCGCCATCGTGTCACCATCGGCCGCCTCGGCGTTCAGGCGCAGCAGCGGCTCGGTGTTCGACGCGCGCAGGTTGAACCACCACATCGGGCCGTCGCCGGTGCCCGTGATCGTGGTGCCGTCGAGCTCGTCGACCTCCCCGCGGCCGGCGAAGGCGGCCCGCACCCGGGCGACCGCCGCGGGCACGTCCTCGACGCGGGAGTTGATCTCGCCGCTCGCGACGTAACGCTCGTACGCGTCGGTCAGGTCCGACAGCGGGCCCGGGGCCTCCTGCAGCGCGGCCAGCACGTGCAGCGCCGCGAGCATGCCGGTGTCGGCGCCCCAGAACTCGCGGAAGTAGTAGTGCGCCGAGTGCTCGCCACCGAACACCGCTGCGCTGGAGGCCATCTGCTCCTTGATGAAGGAGTGGCCGACGCGCGTGCGCAGGGGCGTGGCACCTGCCTCGGTGACGAGCTCGGGCACCGCCCGGGAGGTGATCAGGTTGTGGATGACGGTGGCCTCGCGACCGCGCGCCCGCTCCTTGGCGATCTCGCGGACGGCGACCAGACCGGTGACGGCGCTCGGGCTCACCGGCTCACCGCGCTCGTCGACGACGAAGACGCGGTCGGCGTCGCCGTCGAAGGCCAGGCCGATGTCGGCGCCGTGCTCGACCACCGCGGCCTGCAGGTCGCGCAGGTTCTCGGGCTCGAGCGGGTTCGCCTCGTGGTTCGGGAACGTGCCGTCGAGCTCGAAGTACAGCGGGACGACCTCGAGGGGCAGGGCGTCGAGCCCGGACGCGGTGCCCAGCACCGCGGGCACGGTGTGCCCCGCCATCCCGTTGCCGGCGTCGACGACGACCTTGAGGTGCCGGCCGCCGGACAGGTCGACGAGGGTGCGCAGGTGCTCGGCGTACCCGCGCAGCAGGTCGCGCTCGGTGCGGGTGCCGGGCGAGGTCGGCGTCGGCAGGCCCTCGGCGAGGTAGCGCTCGGCGCCGGCGCGGATCGCGGCGAGGCCGGAGTCCTGGCCGACGGCGCGGGCACCGGCGCGGCAGACCTTGATCCCGTTGTAGCGGGCGGGGTTGTGGCTCGCGGTGAACATCGCGCCCGGGCAGTCGAGCACGCCGCTGGCGTAGTAGAGGCCGTCGGTGGAGGCCAGTCCGATCAGGACGACGTCGACACCGCGGGACGCCAGGCCGGTGGCGAAGGCGTCGACCAGCTCGGTCGAGGAGGGACGCATGTCGTGGCCGACGACGAAGGAGCGGCCGGGTCGGCCGAGCTCGTCGGCGCTCGCGGCGCCGAGGGCGGCCGCCTCGCGGGGGCCCCACTCGTCCGGGACGACTCCTCGGACGTCGTAGGCCTTGACGACCCGGCTCAGGTCCGGGCGGTGCGCGGGGCTGGCGGTCATGCCCCGCAGGCTACTGGGGAGGGTCAGGCGGGCTTGCGGGTGCGGGCGAGCACGTCCTGGACGGACAGCGCGACGCCGTCCTGCTCCCAGCGACGGGCCTCGCAGCCGCGGCACGAGGTGAAGTCGACGCAGGTGCCGTCGGTGAGGCGCATCGCGAGCCGGGTGAGGTGCGTGGAGCCGCACGCGTGGCAGGTGCGGGTGCTGCGGACCTGGGTCAGGGAGCCCAGCGGGGCCAGCGGAGCAGCGGTGCGGGAGCGGCGGCGGGAGGGGGCGGCGGTGGCGGGCATCGGTGCGACCTCTTCGGGTGAGCGGGGGGTGCTGCGCTGACAGCAACACATCGGCGATCGCCACGAATGGCTGAAGCGTCACCCGAAAGCGCTGGGCCGGACGGGTGGCTGACACCGTTTGCAGCCACCGTCCGGGCTAACGCCCGGCGTGTCGGGAACCGCTGTCCGCTCATTTCGTCACGCAGCGTGCAGGGTCAGCGACCCTCGTCGCGCAGCACGCGCAGGTGCCCCCGCCGGCCCACCTCGATCGTCCCCGTCGGCTCCGGCGCCGGCGCGGTCGCCGCGGGTCGCGCGGCCTCGCGGACCGCGTCGGCGAGGGCGAGCAGGTCGTCGTCGCTCGGGCCGTGCACGGGCTCGGACGGCGCGAGCCGCACCACCTCCCACCCGCGGGGCGCGGTGAGGCGCGAGGAGTGGGCGCTGCACAGGTCGTAGCAGTGCGGCTCGGCCACGGTGGCCAACGGGCCGAGGACGGCGGTGCTGTCCGAGTACACGTAGGTCAGCGTCGCGACCGCGGGCTGGACGCACCCGCTGCGGGTGCAGCGGCGGACACCGGGGCGGACTGCGCTCACCTGCGGAACCCTAGTCCCGCACCGTCCCCGGGCCCGGGACGCCCGGCCGGACGCGCGGCGCGGGCCGCGGCGGGGGCACGTCCTAGGGTGGGGCCGTGCCCGTCCGCCCACGCCGCCGCGACCGGCACGGCCGGGGTCTGCGCGGCCAGCTGCTGCCGTCCGCCCTGCCCGCCGCCCGCACCCGGGCCGAGCGGTTCGACGACCTCGTCCTGGACGCCGCCGACGACCTGCCGCGCCGCTGGCGCGAGCGGGTGCAGGAGATCGAGCTCGCCGTCGAGGACGTGCCGCCCGCCGACCCGTCGCCGTGGGAGGGCGGCGAGGTGCCGCTCGGCCGGGTCTTCCCGGCCGACCGCGGGCTCGCCGCCCGGGTGGTGGTGTACCGGCGGCCGGTCGAGGCCCGGGCCCAGGGGCCGGCCGACCTCGCCGACCTGGTGCGCTCGGTCGTGGTCGAGCAGGTGGCGCACGTGCTGGGCGTCTCCCCCGACGACCTGGAGTCGCGCGAGTAGGACCGGCTCCTAGGGAGCCGACCCCGCCGGCGCGCGCAGCACGTCCGGCGAGAGCTGGCCCACCACGACGCTCGCGGGCGCCGGCGGCGGGACGAGCACCGGCAGCACCGAGGCGTAGCTGGCGCGCGGTCCGCCGTCGGGCTCCGAGCGCAGCACGACGGCCGCAGCCACCTCGCCCGACGCCACCCGCAGGACCATCTGCACGGAGTCCGCCGGCACGGCGACCAGCGCGGTGCGTCCGGGCTCGACCCGCACCTCCTCGGTCTCCCCCACCTGCTCGCCGTCGGCGTCGAGCCCCACCACCTCGACCGTGCCGGCGCGGTCGGTGCCTGCGAGCGCCAGCGCCGCGCGCACCCCCTCGCCGTCGGGCAGCGGCACCAGGGCCTGCCCGGCCAGGCGCGGGGCCGGGTGCGCGACGGCGAGGTCGGCGAGCCCCCCGGCCCGTCCGAGGCGCACCTGGACGGTGGCGGCGACCGGCTGGTCGGACGTCACCTGCACGGCCAGCGCCTCGGCGGCGGCCGGGCCGGTGAGCTCCTCGAGCGGCACCTCGGCGACCGAGCCGGCGGGCACGGTGACGACGGTCTCGCCCTGCTGCGCGACCGCACCGTCCGGACCCGTGAGCTGCCAGCCCACGGCGGCGGGCGTCGAGCCCGGGTTCGCCAGCCGCAGGACGGCGGTCGTGGTGGGGCCGGGGAGCAGGCCGGGCAGCGTCAGCGCCGTGGCCGGCTGGGTCGCGGTGACCTGCTCGACGCCCTGGGCGCGCACGCCGGCGATCCGGGTGTCGACCAGGTGCGCCACGACGGCGCCGCCGCGCGCGGTGACCCCGACGGCCAGCGCCGGCGTCGGCTCCACCAGCCCCTCGAGCAGGACGTCGCGGCTGGTGCCGCCCGGGACCGCGAGGTCCTGGGCCGCCGGCGGCGAGACCGGTCCGGACGGGGTGAGCAGCACCAGGTCGACGCTCGCCGTGGTGGTGCCGGGGTTCGACAGCACCACCCGCCCGCTGCGGCCCGCCTCGACCCCGCCACCGACCAGCACCGAGGACTCGGCGGGGAACCCGCAGGAGGACGCCGCGAGCCCGGCGAGGTCGCCGTCGTCGGCCACGTGCACGGCCAGCGCGCCGACCGAGGCCTCGGGCCCGGCCTGCAGGACGACGGGCTGGACGCCGTCGGTCGCGACCACCGTCCCGTCGCCGGAGGCGGTGCCGTGCAGCCCGGCGGGCGGCTCCTCGTCGGCGGGCAGCGTCAGGGCCGAGACCGCCTGCCCCCCGACCGTCCGCAGCACGGTCGAGGTGCGCGCCGGCGAGTCGGCGCGGAAGTCCTCGTCGCCGGCGTCGGACCCGACCTCGGCGCCGAGCCGCGGGGCGGGCGGGCAGACGAGCACCGACGGGCGACCGCCGAGGTCGACCTCGCCCGCGCTCGGCTGCTCGGCGACGACCGCGCCCTCGTGCGACCAGCCGCGCGGGTCGACCGCGCCGGTGGCG
>NZ_BAAHAF010000100.1:0-16155 GCF_054777815.1 Angustibacter speluncae
GCCGGGTGGTGGTGGTCGCGCCGGCTGGTGCGGGCGGCGTCGGCCGGTGGCGCGCGGTGAGCGCGCTGGGCGCGGGCGCCCTGCTGGGCTTGGCCGTGCTGGTCGGCTCGGACGACCCCGCCGCTCGCCTGCGCCGCCTCGCGCGCGACCGGGTCCCCACGCCGGACGAGCACCAGGTGGAGCCCGACGAGGCGCTCCTGCTCGACCTGGTCGCCGCCGCGATGCGGTCGGGCGCCCCGGCCGCCACCGCCCTGCAGGTGGCCGGCACGGCAGCGGGCGGGGTGCTGGGCGCCGCCGCGCACGACGCGGGTGCGCTGCTGCTGCTCGGCGCCGCCGCCGACGAGGCCTGGGGCTCCCACCCCGCCCTGGTGCGGCTGCGGCGCTGCCTCACCCTCTCGACCCGGTCGGGGGTGCCGGCCGTCCCGGTGCTGCTGGCGGCGGCCGACACCTGCCGCCGCGACTCCCACCGGGCCCTCGAGGCGGCTGCCGGGCGCCTCGGTGTGCGGCTCGCGCTCCCGCTCGGGCTGTGCGCGGTGCCCGCGTTCGTCGCGTGGGGCGTGGTGCCGGTCGTGCTGTCCCTCGCCGCGGACGTCGTCCGGTGACGGCGGCACGTCCGGCGGCACATCCGGCGGCACGTCCGGCGGCACGTCCGGCGGCACGTCCGGCGGCACGTCGGCCGTCCACAGGGCGCCGTCCCGGGCGCCGGTGTCCACAGATCGTCGCGGGGTGCTGGTGGCTGGCCCACCCCGTGGACACGCTGGTCGCAGGGCCGCGGCGAGCGCCGGGGCGAGGTCGAGAGATGGTGAGGGACAACGGATGTCGAAGTCGTGGGTGCGCAGGGCGCGAGCGCGGACGAGGCTGGTGGGCGACGCCGGCATGGCCACCGCCGAGTACGCGATCGCCACGCTGGCCGCGTGCGGGTTCGCGGGCCTGCTGCTGGCGCTGCTGCGTGGCGACGAGGTGCGGGGGCTGCTGCTGGGGATCGTCCGGCGTGCGCTCGCCGTGGGGTGAGCGCGGCGCGGTGACGGCCGAGCTCGCCATCGGCCTGCTCGGGCTCACCGCGGTGCTGGCCGGGCTGCTGTCGCTGGTCGTCGTGGTGCTGGCGCAGGTGCAGGTGCACGACGCCGCCGCGGCCGCGGCCCGGCTGGCGGCGCGGGGCGAGCCGCCGGCGCGGGTGCGCGAGGTGGCCTCGTCGGTCGTCGGCCACCCGGCCGCGGTGGAGGTCGCGGCGGGCGGCGGCACGACCTCGGTGGTCGTCCGCCGTCAGGTCGAGCTGCTGCTGCCCGGACGCCCGCAGGTCGAGGTGGTCGGCCGGGCCGAGGCCGTCACCGAGATGCTCGCCGACGTCGGGCCCGCGCCGTGAGGGCGCGCGCCCCGAGGACGCAGGGCGACGAGGGTGCCGGCTCGGTGCTGGTGGTGGCGCTCGTCGCGGTGCTCGGCGTGGGGGCGCTCGGTGTCACCACCGTCGGGCAGGCCGTCCTCGCCCGTCACCGCGCCGGCACGGCGGCCGACCTCGCGGCGCTCGCGGCCGCCTCGGCGGCGTGGCCGTCGACGGCGTCAGGGCGGTGCGCCGACGAGGTGCGGGCGGCCGCCCGGCAGGTCGCGGCGGCCAACAGGGGTGCCCTGGTCGGCTGCCGCGCGGACGGCGCGAGCGTCGAGGTGGTCGTCACCGTCCCGGTGGAGGGGCCGGCGGCCTCCGTCGGTCCGGCCCGCGCGACCGCGCGCGCGGGCCCGGCGCCGTGAGGAGCGGGCGCGAGGAGCGATCAGATGTGCTTCGGCGGCTCGGTCTGCACGGGGTTGCCGCGGGCGTCGACCGGCGGCGCGCCGGCCTGCTGCGAGGGCGGCGGCGTTGGGGACGTGGGCATCGGGGCGGTGTGCTGCGACGTGTGATGGGGGGCGGTGTGCTGCGGCGGCGCGGCGTGCGCACCGCGCTCCGCGGCGCCGGCCGGCACGGTGTCGTGCGCCGGAGCCGTGGTGCCGGTGCGGCCGTCGGGGGCCGTGCCCTGCTCCTGCTCGATCTTGCGCAGGCGCTTCAGCTCGCGGCGCTTGGCCATGCCGCGACGGCTGCCCGAGCGCAGCATGCCGAGGGCGAGGACGGCGATCAGCAGCGTCGCCGCGCCAAGCAGGAACAGCACGAGCGGCGAGGGGGCGAACGAGAGGTTGAGCTGCTCCCAGGTGAGCTCGACGGTGCCGGTCGTCCCCGTCACGAGGACGAACACGACGACCGCGGCGACGACCACCAGCAGCAGCAGGGCCAGGACGACCATGACTCCTCCTCGACCTTCTCCGGCGGCTCGGTGCCGTCCGGTTCCGTGCGGCGGGTCGCGGCGTCCGGAGGGGCCGCGCGACCGGCTCCACGAGGCTAGTGGCGCGGGGCCCGTCCGGCCCGTCGAGACGGGACGGTGACGACGCCGTCGGCTGCGGCGGACCCGCGTCCGGGTTGCCGCGTGAGGTGTCCGGGCCCCACCCGGGGATGGTTGAATGCCCGGAGACGTCGGGGCGCCTCGGACCCGACGCGCGTCCGTTGCACACGTGGGAGAAGCCAAGTGGACCTGTCTGTGACCAGCCGCGAGCAGGGTGGCCGCACCGTCGTCGAGGTCGGCGGCGAGATCGACGTGTACACCGCGCCGGTCCTGCGCGAGCGGTTGAACGACCTGGTCGGCGAGGGCCACCACCACCTCGTCGTCGACATGGAGAACGTCGACTTCCTCGACTCCACCGGCCTCGGCGTGCTCGTCGGCGGCCTGAAGCGGGTCCGTGCGCACGACGGGTCGCTGCACCTGGTGTGCACCCAGGAGAAGATCCTCAAGGTCTTCCGCATCACCGGGCTGACCAAGGTCTTCCCGATCCACTCGACCGTCGACGAGGCCGTCTCGGCCACCGGCGGCACCGCCGGCTGAGCCGGCCACCCGCTCCCACCGGCCCCGCCACCGTGGAGCAGCCAGACGACGGCGTCGAGCTCGACCTCCCCGCCACGCCCGAGCACGTGCGCACGGCGCGGCTGGTCAGCGTCGCCGTCGCCCGCCGCCTCGGCCTCGACGACCCGCTCGTCGAGGAGGTCCGCCTCGCCGTGGGCGAGGCGTGCGCCCGCCACCTGCTGCGCTCGCCCGAGGTGTCCCGCCTGCGGCTGGTGCTGCGCGACGCCCGACCCGGCGGCGGTCCCGGCCTGCACGTCAGCGTGCTGGCACCCGGGGCCGCGCCCGCTCCGGCCGACACCGACGACCTCTCGCTCGCCGTGCTGCGCGGCCTCGTGCCCGACCTCGTCGTCGAGGGCGGGCGCGTCGAGCTGCACTGGCCCGCGCCCGCCTGAGCACGCGCGACCGCGCCACGCGGTGTGACCTGGGCCGCACCTGTGGCCGACGTCACGTCCGACCTGCGTAGACTCCGCCGCGACCCGGCCCGCGCGGACCGGGACGTCGTGGTCGAGCTCACCGCCGGACGTCCCCGCCGCCGGGCCGACCACCGTCGGGCCGAGGGGGCCCGGCGATCCCACGTCGAGGAGGACGTCGAGCATGTCGCTCGCACCACTGCTGGGTTCGGCACCCACCCCCACCGTCGAGCTCGCCGGTTCCAACCAGACCCTGGTCGTCGTCGTGGCCGTCATCGCGGTCGTCTCGCTGGTCATGGCCGTGGTCTTCCGCAGCCAGGTGCTCGCCTACGGCGAGGGCACCGCCAACATGCAGACGATCGCCAAGGCGGTCCAGGAGGGCGCGAGCGCCTACCTGAACCGGCAGTTCCGCACCCTGGCGCTGTTCGTCGTCCTGGTCTTCGGCCTGCTGTTCCTGCTGCCCGGTGACGGCGACGTCCGCCTCGGCCGCAGCCTGTTCTTCGTCCTCGGCGCCGTGTTCTCGGCGGCGATCGGCTACCTCGGCATGTCGCTGGCCGTGCGCGCCAACGTCCGCGTCGCCGCCGCGGCCCGCGAGGCCGACGGCAAGGCGGTCGGCACCCGCATCGCGTTCCGCACCGGCGGCGTCGTCGGCATGGCGACCGTCGGCCTCGGCCTGCTCGGCGCGGCCGCGGTCGTCCTGATCTACAAGGGCGACGCCCCGGCCGTGCTCGAGGGCTTCGGCTTCGGCGCCGCGCTGCTCGCCATGTTCATGCGCGTCGGCGGCGGCATCTTCACCAAGGCCGCCGACGTCGGCGCCGACCTGGTCGGCAAGGTCGAGGCCGGCATCCCCGAGGACGACCCGCGCAACGCCGCCACCATCGCCGACAACGTGGGCGACAACGTCGGCGACTGCGCCGGCATGGCGGCCGACCTGTTCGAGTCGTACGCGGTGACCCTGGTCGCGGCGCTCATCCTCGGCAAGGCGGCCTTCGGCGACGCGGGCCTGGTCTTCCCCCTGATCGTCCCCGCCATCGGCGCCCTGACCGCCGTCCTCGGTGTCTTCATCACCAAGCCCCGCGGGAGCGAGAGCGGCCTGACCGCGATCAACCGCGGCTTCTACATCTCCGCCGCCGTCGCCGCGGTCGCGTCTGCGGTCGCCGCGTTCGTCTACCTGCCGAACTCGTACGGCCAGCTGGTCAACGCCACCGCCGAGGTCGGCGACCTGCAGGGCAACCCGCAGATCGTGGCGACGGCCGCCGTCGCGCTGGGCATCGTCCTGGCCGGCATCATCCTGTGGCTCACCGGCTACTTCACCGGCACCGACAAGCCCCCCACGATGAACGTGGCGAAGACCTCGCTCACCGGTCCGGCCACCGTCGTGCTGTCCGGCATCGGCGTCGGCTTCGAGTCGGCCGTCTACACCGCGGTCATCATCGCGGGCGCCGTCTACGCGGCGTTCCTGCTCGGCGGCGGCTCGGTCGTGCTGTCGCTGTTCCTCATCGCGTTGGCCGGCTGCGGCCTGCTCACCACCGTCGGCGTCATCGTCGCGATGGACACCTTCGGCCCGGTCTCCGACAACGCCCAGGGCATCGCCGAGATGAGCGGCGACGTCGACGGCGAGGGCGCGCAGATCCTCACCGACCTCGACGCCGTGGGCAACACCACCAAGGCGATCACCAAGGGCATCGCGATCGCGACCGCCGTGCTCGCCGCGACCGCGCTGTTCGGCTCCTACCAGGACGCCATCACCACAGCGATCGCGCAGGCGGGCACCCCGGACCTGCCGGCCTCGTTCCTCTACGAGGTCTCCAGCCCGGGCGTCCTGGTGGGCCTGATCCTCGGTGCCTCGGTCGTGTTCCTGTTCTCCGGCCTCGCGATCGACGCCGTCACCCGCGCCGCCGGCGCGATCGTCTTCGAGGTGCGTCGCCAGTTCCGCGAGCACCCCGGGATCATGGACGGCACCGAGAAGCCCGAGTACGGCCGCGTGGTCGACATCTGCACCCGCGACTCGCTGCGCGAGCTGGCGACCCCCGGCCTGCTGGCCGCGTTCGCCCCGATCGCCGTCGGCTTCGGCCTCGGCGTCGGCCCGCTGGCCGGCTACCTCGCCGGCGCGATCGGCACCGGCGTGCTGATGGCCGTCTTCCTGGCCAACTCCGGCGGCTCGTGGGACAACGCGAAGAAGATCGTCGAGGACGGCACCCACGGCGGCAAGGGCTCGAGCGCCCACGAGGCCGTCGTCATCGGCGACACCGTCGGCGACCCGTTCAAGGACACCGCCGGCCCGGCCATCAACCCGCTGATCAAGGTGATGAACCTGGTCGCGGTGCTGATCGCCCCGGCCGTGGTGACCCTGTCGATCGGCGACTCGGCCAACCCGGTGCTGCGCGCGGTCATCGCGGGCATCGCGGTCGTCATCATCGTCGCCGCGGTCACCGTGTCGAAGCGGCGCGGCGGCGCGATCAGCGACGACGTCCCGGCCGCCGGCCCGGCCGCCGCCGACCCGAGCGGCCCGAAGGAGTCGGCCCCCCTCGGCTGACCCCACCCCGCACGACCCCAGCACGACCCGGGAGGACCCGCCCGTCCGCACCAGCGCGACGGGCGGGTCCTCCCGTCCCACGTCCGGACGAGGTCAACCCGACGTCGTGCCGTGCCGATGCCTCCTCACCGTCCGACCGACCCGGGAGCCGCGTGACCCAGCTCGTCCTGTCCGCTCTCGTGCACGGCCTCCTCGCCGCGCTGGTCTGGGGCGTGCGCGAGCGCAGACGTGATCGCCGGGCGCGTGCCATGACCGCCTTCGGCGCGGACGGCGGCACGGCGGTGTTCAGGCTGCTCGCCGAAGGCAGCCACCCCTATCCGCGCGCGTGGACGGCGGGTGCACTCGTCGTGCACGGGAGCTCCGTCGCACTGCACCCCGACACCGGACCCGCTCGGATCGTGCCCCTGACCAGGGGTCCGCTCCGGCTGCGCCGCGTGCGGCACGCGCGCCCGCGTGAGGCGCTGCCCGCCCGTGAGGAGGGCCGGTGGTGCGTCGTCGTCGTCGAGGACGGCGCCGGGCGCCTCCTGCGCCTGGCGGTCGGGCACGACGAGGCGCCGCCCCTCGCCGGCCTGCTCGACGCCGTCGGTGTCGTCGGGGAGGCTGCGCACCCCCGGACGCCGCGTGCGGCCCTCGGGGCCGACGTCCCGCTGTGGACCGTGGTGGTCGGCGTGGTCGGGCTGCTCGTCACCGGGCTGGCGGCCCTCGCCTGGGTCGTCGGTGAGCGCGTGGACGCGGTCGACAGGGTCGTCGCGACCGACGAGCTGCCCGATCTGGCGATCCTGGGCGCCGTGGTGGCGTCGGGCGCGGCCCTCGGCGCGCTGACCCACCTGCTCCCTCGACGGGCGCGATGGAGGGTCTGGGACCGTGTCCCGGCCTGGTCGGTGGTCGTCGGTGCGCCCGGTGCCGTCGTGATGCTGCTCGTCCTCGTCGCCGCCCTGGTCTCGACGCCGGTGACGACCAGGGTGGCCACCGGGCCTGATGCGTCCGGTCGTTGCGGGATCACGTGGGTCGCGCCGAGGGACGGCACGCCGCAGGAGGCGCAGGTGCGCTGCGACGTCGCCGTGGGCACCGAGGTGCACGCCATCACGCCGCCTGCTCCGTGGCACGGCCGGGTGCTGGCGGTGGCCCGCCTGCTCGAGGCGTTCGCCATCGGGGCCGTGCTGTTCCTCGTCGCCGCCGTGGGCCCGGTGCGACGACGTCGCTCGGCCCGACGCCGTCCGGTCCCCCGTGGACCCGAGTGGGAGGCGCTGCCCGAGCCGGCTCTCGACCTGCACCTGGCGCGTCCCCGGGGCGCCGAGCTCGAGGTCGCCGTCCGTCGTCGTGCCGACGTCGAGCGGTGGGCCCCGGGGGCGCCACGGGTCGGGGCCCTCACCCGGGCGCGGGCGCTGCGCGGCCCGTGGTGGGCGGTGCCCGGTCTCGACCGGCTCGCACTCGCGGTCGCGCGGCCCGGGTGGTTCGTCGCCCCCGTCCTCCTCGTCCTGGCCCTCGTCGTCGGCGGGACGTCCTGGGGTGCCTGGTGGGGCACGCGCGGGCCCACCGGCACTGCGGTGGTGGAGGACGCGGACGAGGTCCGCGCGGGCCTCCCGCTCGCACCCGGTACCCGGGCGGTGCAGTTCACGACCGGTACCGGGCAGGACGTGTCGACGGTGGTGGCGTGGACGGGAGGGGAGCCCCAGGCCCCGGTGACGGTGCAGCACGCCCTCGCCGACCCCACCCGGGCTCGAGTCGTGGGTGAGGGCGACGGCGTCCCGGTCGGCATGGCGGTCTCTGCGGCACTCGCGCTCGGCCACCCGATCTGGCTCGCGGTCCGGCTGGTCCCCACCCGCCGCCGCGCCCGGGCCCTGCGCGAGGCGCTCGCCGACGAGGGCACCGAGGTCGCCTACCTGCTCACACGCGACGACGACGACGACTTCACGCTCCTGCTGCTGGAGGGTGACCGGGTGCGGTGGACCCTCCCGCTCGCCGACCAGGGCGCCGGTCGGCTGCCCGTCGACGGGTGCGCGGTGCTGTACGGCCGGCTCGAGCCGGGGGCGTGCGTCGTCCCGGTCGCGGCGGGTCGCGTGTGGTGGCCGCTCAGCCCGCTCACCGAGGCCGACGAGGACTGGGTCCGGTACCTCGTCACCGGCGAGGTGCCCGACGAGGAGCCCGACCTCGAGGACGACCCCGACCGTCCCTAGGCTCGGGGCGATGCCCGACCACCTCGCCCTGCTGCTGGTCGCCGGCCTCCTCGCCGGGCTGATCGGGTCGGGCGCCGGGCTGGCGTCGCTGGTGTCGTACCCGGCGCTGCTGCTCACCGGGCTGCCGCCGCTCGCGGCCAACGTCTCGAACACGGTCGCGCTCACGATCAGCTCGCTGACTTCCGTCCCGGCGTCGTGGCCCGAGCTGCGCGGCCAGGTGCGCCGGCTCGTCCCGTACGTGCTGGTGGCGCTCGTCGGCGGCGTCGTCGGCATGGTCCTGCTGCTGGCGTTCCCGGCCGAGGCGTTCGAGGCGGTCGTGCCGTGGCTCATCGCGCTCGCGTCGGTCGCGCTGCTCGCCCGGCCCTGGCTGCAGAAGCTCCGCTCGGACGACCTCGGCGAGCACCACCCGCTCGTCGTCTCGGCCGTCGGGCTGGTCTGCGTCTACGGCGGCTACTTCGGCGCCGCGGCCGGCGTCCTGGTGATGGCCGTGATCGGCGCCGTCGTCCCCGACCGGTGGGCGTACGTCAACGCGTCGAAGAACGTGCTGCTCGCGGTGTCGAACCTCACCGCCTCGATCGGGTTCCTGCTGCTCGGCCCGGTGGTGTGGTCGGCGACCCTGCCGCTGGCAGCGGGCGCGCTCGTCGGCGCGGCGCTGGGTCCCGCGGTCGTCCGTCGCCTCCCGGAGACCCCGGTGCGCCTCGTCATCGGCGTCGCCGGGCTCGCGCTCGCCGTCCGGCTCGCGCTCGGCTGAGAACGACGGCGTCGGCCAGGTCGTGACGGCGCGCCACCGGGCGTACCTCGTTGCGGCGAACCCCCGTCGCGGGCACCTGCCGGAGGCGTAGCGTTGCCCGCGTGGACCGAGCCGCTCGCGCAGCCCTCTTCCGGGCCCTGGCGCTGGCCGGTGCGGCCGGGGCGCTCGCCGTCGCCGGCGCGCTGCTCGGACGCGCCCCCGACCCGCGCCTGGTCCGCGAGGGCCACGACGTGCGGTCGCCGTCCGGGCGGTACGCCGCGCGGGTCGACGTCAGCACGGCGGACGACGGCACCCGGCTGTGGTGTCCCGTGGTGGTCGACGAGCGGGGCGTCGAGGTGTTCCGCTCCGAGGGCCACTTCGCCTCCGGCAAGGGACTGACGGTCACCTGGGAGCCGGGCCTCGACACGCTCTGGATCGTGGCGGCCGAGGTCGGCACGTTCTTCGTCCAGGAGGGGCCGACGGCCTGGTCGGCGACCGCGCTGACCCGCGCGACGGCCGACCTGCTCCCGGCCGAGGTCCGTGCCATGCGGGGGGACTGAGCCGGTGGCCGGCACCACGGCCCTGCACGACCGCGGCGTCGACCGGGTGACCGCGGCCGACCTGCGCGAGGACCTGCTCGACGCCGGGTACACGGTCGACGTCGTCGAGGCGCTGCTCGGCCCGGTCGCGGCGGCGGCGCTGCACCGCGAGCAGCCGGTGCCGGCGCGGCGGCTGCTCGACCACCTCGCCGACGAGCGCGACGCGAGCCCGCACGTGGCGCTGGTGCGGCTGTTCCTGCTGGCGATGCCGGTCTCGCGCGGCGAGGTCGACGCCGCGCTGCCGCGGTGCCGCACCGAGGGGCTGGAGCGGCTGGGGCTCGCCACCGCGGGCGGCTCGCGCCGCGGCGACGTCGTGCTGCCGCTGCGCGACCTGCGCCCGTACGGCACCTGCGAGCACGACTGGTGGGTGGTGAGCGACCTCGGCGAGGTGGCCACCGGCGAGCCGGTCGACGAGGACCACGTGCTCGGCGTCGGCGGCGCCTCGACCACCCTCGCCGGCGCGACCCTGCGCCGCCGCGTCGGGCGGGCGTTCGACCTCGGCACCGGGTCGGGCGTCCAGGCGCTGCACCTGGCCACCCACGCCGACCGCGTCGTCGCGAGCGACCTGTCGTCCCGCGCGCTGGATGCCGCGGCGCTCACCCTCGCGCTGTCCGGCGTCGACCCCGCCCGGGTCGACCTGCGCGAGGGCGACCTGCTCGAGGCCGTCGCGGGGGAGCGGTTCGACCTCGTCGTCTCGAACCCGCCGTTCGTCATCACCCCTCGCCGCGACGACGTGCCGACGATGACCTACCGCGACGGCGGCCGCTCCGGCGACGACCTGGTGCGCCACGTCGTCACCCACGTCGCCGACCACCTCGCCCCGGGCGGCGTCGCGCAGCTGCTGGGCAACTGGGAGGTGCGCCGCGGCGAGCGCTGGGACGAGGTCGTCGGCGCCTGGGTCGACGCCGCGAGCGAGCGCGCCGGCGAGCGCCTCGACGCCTGGGTGGTGCAGCGCGACGTGCTCGACCCGGCGCAGTACGCCGAGACCTGGATCCGCGACGGCGGCGTCGCCTCCGGTCCGCGCTACGAGGCGATGTACCGCGCCTGGCTCGACGACCTCGAGGGCCGCGGCGTCGACCACGTCGGGTTCGGGCTGCTCACGCTGCGCCGCCCCGGCCCCGGCACCCGTCCGCTCCGCCGCCTCGAGCACGTCGCGACGGGCGACCCGGCCGGGCTCGGCGCCCACCTCGACGGCTGCCTGGCCGCCCACGACGCGCTCCCGGACGTCCTGCTCGACGTGCGGCTGCAGGTGGCGCCCGACGTCACCGAGGTGCGGCACCACCGTCCCGGCTCGGCCGACCCGGCCGTTGTCGAGCTGCGGCAGGGCGGTGGCCTCGCCCGCACCGTGCAGGTGGGCTCCGCGGTCGCCGCCGTGGTGGGGGCGTGCGACGGCGAGCTGGCCGTCGGGCCGCTCACCGCGGCCGTCGCCGCGCTCACCGACCGGACGGCTGACGAGCTGCGCGCCGAGGTGCTGCCCGTGCTGCGCGCGCTGGTCGTCGACGGGCTGCTCGCACCCGCCGCAGCGCTGCCGTCGGCACCGGTCTGACACCCTGCCCCTGACGGGTCGGATGGACGTCCGCCCCGGGTCAGGCGTTACCGTCCTGTCGGCACGGCCCCGCGCCGTGCCCTCGCAGCAGTCTCCGGAAGGCACCCAGTGGCACATAAGACCTCGAACGACGGCCTGCGCCGCCTGGTGATCGTGGAGTCGCCTGCCAAGGCGCGCACGATCGCCGGGTACCTCGGCGACGGGTTCGACGTCGAGGCGTCCGTCGGCCACATCCGCGACCTGCCCCAGCCGTCCGAGCTGCCGGCCGAGATGAAGAAGGGGCCGTTCGGCAAGTTCGCGGTCGACATCGAGAACGACTTCCAGCCGTACTACGTCGTCGACGCCGACAAGAAGAAGAAGGTCTCCGAGCTCAAGCGCCTGCTCAAGGACGCGGACGAGCTCTACCTCGCGACGGACGAGGACCGCGAGGGCGAGGCGATCGCCTGGCACCTGCGCGAGACCCTCCAGCCCAAGGTGCCCGTGCGCCGGATGGTCTTCCACGAGATCACCCGCGAGGCGATCCAGCGTGCCCTGCAGGCCACCCGCGACATCGACGAGGCCCTCGTCGACGCGCAGGAGACCCGCCGCGTCCTCGACCGGCTGTACGGCTACGAGGTCTCGCCGGTGCTCTGGCGCAAGATCAAGGCGGGTCTGTCGGCCGGACGCGTGCAGTCCGTCGCCACCCGCATGGTGGTCGAGCGCGAGCGCGAGCGGATGGCGTTCCGCTCGGCCTCCTACTGGGACGTCGACGGCACGTTCGCCCCGAAGGCCGAGGAGGACGGGCAGCAGTTCACCGCCCGCCTGGTGCAGGTCGACGGCCGCAAGGTGGCCTCGGGCCGCGACTTCGACGACCGCGGGACGCTGACGAACGCGAACGCGGTGCTGCTCGACGAGCAGGCCGCGACCTCGCTCGCGGCCGGGCTGCGCGAGGCCGACGTCGTCGTCCGCTCGGTCGAGACCAAGCCGTACACGCGCCGGCCGTCCGCGCCGTTCACCACCTCGACGCTGCAGCAGGAGGCCTCGCGCAAGCTCGGCTTCTCGGCCAAGCGCGCGATGCGGGTGGCGCAGACGCTGTACGAGAACGGCTACATCACCTACATGCGCACCGACTCCACGGCGCTGAGCCTGGAGGCGGTGAACGCGGCCCGCACGCAGGCGTCCGCGATGTACGGGCCCGAGACCGTGCCCGACAAGCCGCGCACGTACGCGAACAAGGCCAAGGGCGCCCAGGAGGCGCACGAGGCGATCCGCCCCGCCGGCGACTCGTTCCGCACGCCCGGCCAGGTCTCGGGCTCGCTCGGACGCGAGGAGTTCCGTCTCTACGAGCTGATCTGGAAGCGCACCGTCGCCAGCCAGATGGCCGACGCCCGCGGCTCGACCGCCACCGTCCGCCTCGGCGGCGTCAGCAGCGACGGCCGCGACGCCGAGTTCTCCGCGTCCGGCACCGTCATCACGTTCAAGGGCTTCCTGCACGCCTACGAGGAGGGTCGCGACGAGGAGCGCAACGCCGAGCGCGACGCCGAGCGGCGCCTGCCCGAGCTCGCGCAGGGCCAGGCGCTCGACGTCCGCGACCTCGAGGCGAACGGCCACGAGACCTCGCCGCCGCCGCGCTACACCGAGGCCAGCCTGGTGAAGGCGTTGGAGGAGAGGGGGATCGGACGTCCGTCGACGTACGCGTCCACCATCTCCGTCATCGTCGACCGCGGCTACGTCGCGCACCGCGGCAACGCGCTTGTGCCGTCGTGGCTGGCGTTCTCGGTGACCCGGCTGCTCGAGGAGCACTTCGGCCGGCTCGTCGACTACGACTTCACCGCCGGTATGGAGGAGGACCTCGACAAGATCGCCGAGGGCCAGGAGGACCGCGCGGCCTGGCTGCGCCGGTTCTACTTCGGCGAGGGCGGTGACGACGCGGCGGCCACGGCCGCGCTGCCCACCGGCGGCGACGACCCGGTGATGCGGCACGGCCTCAAGCACCTGGTCGAGAACCTCGGCGACATCGACGCCCGCGAGATCAACTCGATCCCGCTCGGCGAGGGCATCACGCTGCGGGTCGGCAAGTACGGCCCGTACCTCGAGGGTCCGCCCGAGGACGGCGCCGAGGACCCGACGCGCGCGAACGTCCCCGACGACGTGGCGCCGGACGAGCTGACGCTGGCCAAGGCGCACGAGCTGTTCGAGACGCACAAGGCGGGCGACGACGTCGAGGTCGGCGTGCACCCCGACACCGGTCTGCGGATCGTGCTGAAGTCCGGGCGGTTCGGCCCGTACGTCGTCGAGGAGCTGCCCGAGGACGCGCCGAAGTCGGCGAAGCCGCGCACCGCCTCGCTGTTCGCGTCGATGTCGCCGCAGACCCTGACGCTCGCCGACGCGGTGCGCCTGCTGTCGCTGCCGCGCACCGTCGGCGCCGACCCGGCCGACGGCGTCGAGATCACCGTCCAGAACGGTCGGTACGGCCCGTACCTGAAGAAGGACAAGGACTCCCGCTCGCTGGAGTCCGAGGACAAGCTCTTCACGCTCACCCTCGACGAGGCGCTCGCGATCCTCGCCCAGCCCAAGCGCGGACGCGGTCAGGCCGCGTCGGCGCCGCTGCGCGAGCTCGGTGCCGACCCGACGACGAACGCGCCGATCGTGGTGAAGGACGGCCGGTTCGGCCCGTACGTCACCGACGGCGAGTACAACGCGACGCTGCGCAAGGGCGACGTGGTCGAGTCGATCACGCTGGAGCGCGCGGCCGAGCTGCTCGCCGACAAGCGTGCCGCGGGCCCACCGAAGAAGCGTGGTGCGAAGAAGACGGCGGCCAAGAAGACCGCGGCGAAGAAGACCGCGGCGAAGAAGACCGCGGCGAAGAAGACGACCGCGAAGAAGACCGTGGCGAGGAAGACGGCCGCCGAGAAGGCCTGACCGGACGACGAGGAGGCTCCCCGTCACCGTGGGTGCCGCCGGTTAGGCTGACGGGATGAGCACCGTGGTCGGGCACCCGGCGGCCGAGGTCAACGACCACGGCATCCGCGCGGTGCTGCGCATCACCTCGTTCCGGCACCTGTGGCTGTCGCTCGGGCTGTCGAGCTTCGGCGACTGGCTGGGCCTGCTGGCCACCACCGCGCTGGCGGCCGCGCTGGGTGGCCAGTCCTCGTACGCGGCCGCCAACCTGGCCGTGTCCGGCGTGCTCATCCTGCGGCTCGCGCCGGCCATCGTGTTCGGGCCCTTCGCCGGCGCCCTCGCCGACCGGTTCGACCGCAAGGTCAACATGGTCGTGGGCGACGTGCTGCGGTTCGCCCTGTTCGCGTCGATCCCGCTGGTGGGCACGCTGTGGTGGCTGTTCGTCGCCACCATCCTGATCGAGATCATCGGCCTGTTCTGGATGCCGGCCAAGGACGCCACCGTCCCCAACCTGGTGCCGCGCGAGCGGCTCGAGGCGGCCAACCAGCTGAGCCTGGCCACCACCTACGGGTCCGCGCCGTTCGCGGCGCTGCTGTTCGCGGGCCTGACCGCCGCGTCCGGCGCGCTGTCCCGGATCTTCCCGTTCGAGACCGACGCGATCGACATCGCGCTCTACCTCAACGCCCTCACCTACCTCGTCGCCGCGCTGGTCATCTGGCGGCTCGACATGCCCCGCAAGCCGGCGCCGTCGGCCGACGGCAAGAGCCCCGACGCCTCGCTGTTCCGCGTCATCACCGACGGCTGGAAGTTCATCGGCAAGACCCCGCTCATCCGCGGGCTCGTCGTCGGCATGCTCGGCGCGTTCGGCGCGGGCGGCTTCGTCATCGGCGTAGCACCGACGTTCTCGGCCGACCTCGGCGCCGGCGCGTCCGGCTACGGCGTGCTGTTCGCGAGCGTGTTCACCGGCCTGGCGGTCGGCATGTGGGTCGGCCCGCGGCTGCTGGCCGAGTTCACCCGCTGGCGCCTGTTCGCCCTGGCGATCATCGTCGCCGGCGTCTGGCTGGCGCTCATCGCGCTGATCCCCAACATCGTGCTCGCGGCGCTGTTCGCCGCCCTGCTCGGCGCCGGCGCCGGCGTCGCCTGGGTCACCGGGTACACGCTGCTCGGGCTCGAGGTCGCCGACGAGCTGCGCGGCCGCACCTTCGCGTTCGTGAACTCGGCCGCCCGCGTCGTGCTCGTGGCCGTGATGGCCTTCGCGCCGCTGCTGGCCGCGCTCGTCGGCGAGAAGTCGCTGCGGCTGGGCGAGGACGTCGAGCTCACCTACAACGGCGCCGCGATCACGCTGATGGTCGCCTCGCTGCTCGCGGTCGGCATCGGCCTGCTGTCGTACCGCACGATGGACGACCACATGCAGGTCCCGCTCGTCGACGACCTGGTGGCGGCCTGGCAGCGGCGGCACGTCGCGGCCCCGCAGGTGAAGCGGCCGGACCACGACGGCTACTTCGTCGCGTTCGAGGGCGGCGACGGTGCCGGCAAGACCACGCAGATCGAGCAGCTGGCCCGCTGGCTGCGCGGGCTCGGCCACGAGGTGCTCACCACCCGCGAGCCCGGGGCCACCGACCTCGGCGCCCAGCTGCGGCAGGCGCTGCTGCACGGCGAGGCGGTCGACCCGCGCGCCGAGGCGCTGCTGTTCGCGGCCGACCGCGCCCACCACGTCGCCTCGGTGGTGCTGCCCGGGCTGAACCGCGGCGCCGTCGTCGTCACCGACCGCTACATCGACTCCTCGGTGGCCTACCAGGGCGCCGGACGCGGGTTCGACCCCGACGGCATCGCGCAGATCTCGCGCTGGGCCACCGGCTCCCTGCTGCCCGACCTCACCGTGCTGCTCGACCTGCCGCCCGAGGCGGCCGTGGCCCGCCGCACCGCCGACGGGTCCGAGCCCGATCGGCTCGAGGGCGAGGACGTCGCGTTCCACGAGCGGGTGCGCCGCGCGTACCTGTCGATCGCCCACCGCTCGCCCCGCCGCTACCTGGTGGTCGACGCCACCCAGCCGCCGGACGAGATCGCCCGCCTGGTGCGCGAGCGGCTCGAGCCCGAGCTGCCGCTGACGCCCGAGCAGCAGGCGAGGAAGGCCGAGGAGGCCGCCGAGGCCGAGCGGCAGGCGCGCGAGCAGGCCGAGCGCGAGGAGGCGGCCCGGGCCGAGGCCGAGCGGCTCGAGGCCGAGCGCAAGGAGCAGGCGCGGCTCGAGGCCGAGCGCCGCAAGGCCGAGCAGCGGGCCGAGAAGGAGCGGGTGGCGCGCGAGCGCGAGGAGGCCCGCCAGCAGGCCGCCCGGGAGCGGGAGGAGCAGCGCCGCCGCGAC
>NZ_BAAHAF010000101.1:0-21748 GCF_054777815.1 Angustibacter speluncae
GCTGGTGCGGCAGGGGGTGCCGGCCGTGGCCGCGACCCTCGGCGCCGACGGCGCCGTGCTCGTCACGACGCGGGCCGCGGTGCACGCCGCGCTGCCGGACTCCCTGCCCGGCAACCCGACCGGCGCGGGTGACGCCTTCTGCGCCGCGCTCGCCCGCTCGCTCGCGGACGCCGGTCACGTCGACCGGCTCGACCTGCGCCGCACCGCCGCGGACGCGGTGGCCACGTCCGGGGCCGCCGTGCTGCAACCCGTCGCAGGCGCCGTCGACCCGCTCGACGTCGCGCGGCTCGCCCGTCTCGTCCACGTGGAGGACCTGTGACCGAGGAGCGACCGTGACCCTGGCCCGGATGGCCGACCTCGTCCGCGACGCCCGCACCGCCGGGCGCGGCATCGGCGCGTTCAACGTCGTGCAGCTCGAGCACGCCGAGGCGATCGCGGCCGGCGCCGAGGCGGCGGGCGTCCCGGTCGTGCTGCAGCTGTCGGAGAACACCGCCGACTACCACCGCGGCCTCGCGCCGCTGGCGCTGGCCACCCTCGAGGTGGCGCGGCAGGCGGCGGTGCCGTGCGTCGTGCACCTCGACCACGCGACCCGGTTCGACCTCGTGCACGAGGCGGTCGACCTCGGGCTGCCGTCGGTGATGGTCGACGCCTCGGTCCTCGACTACGCCGAGAACGTCCGGACCACGGCCGATCTCACCGCGTTCTGCCACGAGCACGGCGTGTGGGTCGAGGCCGAGCTCGGCGAGGTCGGCGGCAAGGACGGCGCCCACGCGCCGGGCGTGCGCACCGACCCGGACGAGGCCGCCGCGTTCGTCGCGGCCACCGGGGTCGACGCCCTGGCGGTGGCGGTCGGGTCGTCGCACGCGATGACGAGCCGCGACGCCGTGCTCGACGACGACCTGGTCGCCCGGCTCGCTGCGGCCGTCGACGTCCCGCTGGTGCTGCACGGCTCGTCCGGCGTCCCCGACGAGGGCCTCGCCTCCGCCGTCCGGCACGGGATGCTCAAGGTGAACGTCGCCACCCACCTGAACGGCGTGCTGACGCGCGTGGTGCGCGAGCGGCTCGCGGCGAGCACGTCGGTCGACCCGCGCCGCTGGCTCGGCCCCGCGCGCGACGCCGTGACCGACGAGGTCGCGCGGTTGCTGCGCGTGCTCGATCCGGCAGGATGAACCGGTGATCGTCGACCTCACGGACGAGCAGGCCCGCCGCACCCTCCCGCTGAAGTGGGGCACCGTCCCGCCCGACGTGCTGCCCGCCTGGGTCGCCGAGACCGACTACGCGCTGGCGCCGCCCGTCCACGAGGCGGTGCTGCGTGCGGTGCACGACCAGGTCACCGGCTACCAGGGGTCGTCGGCGCCCGTGGCGCAGGCGCTCTCGTCGTTCACCGCCCGGCGGTTCGGCTGGGACGTCGACCCCGACCACGTGGTGCTGGCGGCCGACGTGATGACCGGCGTGGGACTGGCGCTCGAGCTGTTCAGCGAGCCCGGGGCGGTGGTCGTCCCCACGCCCGCGTACATGCCGTTCCTCGACGTCGCGCAGACCGTCGGGCTCGAGCCGGTCCTCCTGCCGCTCGACCCGGACGCCGGCCGCGCCGCGATCGACCTCGACCGGCTCGACGCCCTGCTCGCCGACGGTGCCCGGACCGTGCTGCTCAGCCAGCCGCACAACCCGTGGGGTCGCGCCTTCACCCGCGCCGAGCTCGAGGGCCTGCGCGACGTGGTGGTGCGGCACGGCGCCCGGGTGGTGAGCGACGAGATCCACGCACCGCTCGTGCTCGACGGTGCCGAGCACGTGCCGTACCTGTCGCTCGAGGGGACGCACGACCACGCCGTCGCGGTCGTCGCGGCGTCCAAGGCCTTCAACACCGCCGGGCTGAAGTGCGCGCAGGTGGTGGCGCCGGGCGCGGGCGACGCGGCCGCGCTGCGCGGCGTCCCGCTGGTGCGCAACAGCGGCATGTCACCGCTCGGGGCGGTGGCCGCGGTGGCGGCCTACGAGCAGGGCCACGACTGGCTCGACGCGCTCGTCGTCCGGCTGTCGGCGCAGCGCGACCTGTTCGCCGACCTCGCCGCCGAGCAGCTCTCCCGCGCCCGGGTGCGCCGCCAGGAGGCGACCTACCTGGCCTGGGTCGACGCCCGCGCCTACGGCCACGACGACCCCGCGGGGACGGCGTTCGCGCGCGGCCGCGTGCAGGTGAACGCCGGCCCGACCTTCGGCCCCGGTGGCGAGGGCCACGTGCGGGTCAACCTCGCCACCTCGCCGGACCGGCTGCGCGAGGTCGTGCGGCGGCTGGCCCTGGCCTGGGACGCGTGAGCGCGCGTCCCACCATGTGGGACAGAGCGGGAAGATCCGGGCCCGGCCGGGGTTGGGTGAGGGTATGACCACCACCACGGGCAACGCCCCGTCCAAGATCGTCTACACCGCGTCCGCCACCGCGTCCGGCGGCGGCCGCCGCGAAGGCCGTTCGGTCACCTCCGACGGCCAGCTCGACGTCGTGCTGCAGGCCCCGGTCGAGATGGGCGGACCGGGCGGCGGCACCAACCCCGAGCAGCTGTTCGCCGTCGGCTACGGCGCCTGCTTCACCGGCGCGCTGCACGCCGTCGCCAAGCAGCAGGGCGAGGACGTCACCGGCGCCACCGTGACCGTCGACGTGGGTCTCGGGCCGGAGGGCGACTCGTTCGGCATCACCGCCGACCTGCGGGTCGCCGTGCCCGGCAAGGACCTCGAGACGGTGCAGCGCCTGGCCGACCTCACCCACGACTTCTGCCCGTACAGCAAGGCGATCAAGGGCAACGTGCCCACGACCGTCACCGCCGTCGAGGCCTGAGCCCCACCCCGCTGGACGCGCCCGCGGCCTCAGTCGAGGCCGCGGGTGCGCCGTACGGCGTCGACCACGACGCCCATGATGTCGGTGAGCCCGAAGTCCTTGGGCGTGAACACCTCCGCCACCCCGAGCTCGCGCAGCGCCGTCGCGTCGCCGTCGGGGATGATGCCGCCGACCACCACCGGGACGTCGTCGACGCCCGCGGCGCGCAGGCCCTCGAGCACCTCGGGCACCAGGTGCATGTGCGAGCCCGACAGCACCGACAGGCCCACCACGTGCACGTCCTCGGCCACCGCAGCAGCCACGATCTGCTCGGGCGTCAGCCGGATGCCCTGGTAGACCACCTCGAAGCCCGCGTCGCGGGCGCGCACCGCCACCTGCTCGGCGCCGTTGGAGTGGCCGTCGAGGCCGGGCTTGCCGACCAGGAAGCGCAGCCGGGTGCCGAGCTCCTCGCCCGTCGCGCGCACCTTCTCGCGCACCGCGGCCAGCGAGTCGGACGCCGCCCCCGGCGCCCCGCCCGCCGGTGAGCCGCCCACACCGGTCGGTGCCCGGTACTCCCCGAACACCTCGCGCAGCGCACCGGCCCACTCCCCCGTGGTGACGCCCGCCCGGGCGCACGCCACGGTCGCGGGCACCAGGTTCTGCGTCGTCCCCGCGGCCGCGACCAGCGCGGCGAGCGCCTGCGCAGCGGCCTCGCGCCGCTCGGGGTCGGCGTCGCGCTCGTCGCGCCAGGCCCGGAGCGCCTGCGCCGCAGCCTCCTCCACCGCCGGGTCGACGGTCTGGATCGCGGTGGTGAGGTCGGCCGTCAGCGGGTTCGGCTCGGTGGTGGCGAACCTGTTGACGCCGACGACGACCTCCTCGCCCGCCTCGATCCGCGCCCGGCGGCGCGAGTGCGAGGCCACGAGCTGCTGCTTCATGTAGCCGCTCTCGACGGCCGCCACCGCCCCGCCCATCCCCTCGACGCGGGCCATCTCGTCCTTGGCGCCCTCGACGATCTCGCGCACCTTGGCCTCGACCACCGGCGAGCCGTCGAACAGGTCCTCGTGCTCGAGCAGGTCGGACTCGTACGCGAGCACCTGCTGGATGCGCAGGCTCCACTGCTGGTCCCACGGCCGCGGCAGCCCGAGCGCCTCGTTCCACGCCGGCAGCTGCACGGCCCGCGCCCGCGCGCGCTTGCTGAGCGTCACGGCGAGCATCTCGAGCACGATGCGCTGCACGTTGTTCTCGGGCTGGGCCTCGGTGAGCCCCAACGAGTTCACCTGCACGCCGTACCGGAACCGGCGCGCCTTGTCGTCCTCGACGCCGTACCGCTCGCGCGTGATCTCGTCCCAGAGCTCGACGAAGGCGCGCATCTTGCACATCTCCTCGACGAACCGCACGCCGGCGTTGACGAAGAACGAGATGCGCTGGACGACGTCCGGGAACCGTTCTGCCGGAACCTGTCCCGAGTCGCGGACGGCGTCGAGCACGGCGACGGCCGTGCACAGCGCGTAGGCGACCTCCTGCACGGGCGTGGCCCCGGCCTCCTGCAGGTGGTAGCTGCAGATGTTGATCGGGTTCCACCGCGGCACCGAGGTGACCGTGTGGGTGACCATGTCGGTGATGAGCCGCATGCTCGGCCCGGGCGGGAAGACGTACGTCCCGCGCGACAGGTACTCCTTGATGATGTCGTTCTGGGTGGTGCCGGCGAGCTCGTCGGGCGAGGCGCCCTGCTCCTCGGCCACCGCCTCGTAGAGCGCGAGCAGCCACATCGCGGTGGCGTTGATCGTCATCGAGGTGTTCATCTGCCCGAGCGGGATGCCCTCGAACAGCTGGCGCATGTCGCCGACGTGGCTGATCGGCACACCGACCTTGCCCACCTCGCCGCGCGCCAGGACGTGGTCGGGGTCGTAGCCGGTCTGGGTCGGCAGGTCGAAGGCCACCGACAGCCCGGTCTGACCCTTGTCGAGGTTGCGGCGGTAGAGCGCGTTGGACTCGCGCGCCGAGGAGTGCCCGGCGTACGTGCGCATCACCCACGGCCGGTCGCGCTCCGGCCGGACGTCGTCGTCGCTCACAGGCCGGGACGTTACCGACGGGTCACCGCGCCGGACAGGTCGTGGGCGGGTGAGGCTGCTCACGGGGAGAGCACGGTCACACCCGCTGCCAGGATGGGGCGGTGACCACCGAACCCACGATCCTCGCCACGTCCGGCGGCTACCTCCCCGCCCAGCGCCACCGGCTGCGCTTCGCCCCGCTCGTGCACCACGCGGTCGAGCTGTCCGGGGCGGCCGGCCGTCCGCGCGTGTGCCACGTCGGCACCGCGATCGGCGACCAGCGCTGGTTCAACGCCGAGCTCGACGACGCCGCGCGCGAGGCCGGGTTCGGCCTGTCGCACCTCAACCTGTTCCCGATGCCGTCGGTCGAGGACGTCGAGGGGCACCTGCTCGAGCAGGACGTCGTGTGGGTCAACGGCGGCTCGGTGGCGAACCTGCTGGCCGTCTGGCGGGTGCACGGCCTCGACGACGTGCTGCGGCGGGTGTGGCGGCAGGGCGTGGTGCTGGCGGGCGTCTCGGCGGGCTCGATCTGCTGGTACGTCGGCGGCACGACCGACTCGTTCGGCCCGGAGCTGCGACCGGTGACCGACGCCCTCGGCCTGCTGCCGTACGGCAACGGCGTGCACTACGACAGCGAGTCGCGCCGCCGTCCGCTGGTGCACCGGCTCGTCGCCGACGGGACGCTGCCGACGACCCACTGCACCGACGACGGCGTCGGCCTGGTCTACCGCGGCACCGAGCTGGTCGAGGCGGTGAGCGAGCGCCGCGGCAGCGGCGCGTACGTCGTCACCCGCGACGGCGACGACGCCGTCGAGGAGCGGCTCGAGCCGCGGGTGCTGCCGGGGACCTGAGCGCTACCCGAGCTCCTCGTCGACGTAGCACCAGCGCCACGCCTCGCCGGGCTCGACCGAGCGCATCACCGGGTGGTCGCTCTCGGCGAAGTGCGCCGCAGCGTGCTTGCCGCGCGAGGAGTCGCAGCAGCCGACGTGCCCGCACGACAGGCACATCCGCAGGTGCACCCACCGCCACCCCAGCTCGACGCAGGTGTCGCAGACCCCCGGGTTGAGCGGACGCACCGCCGCAGGCGCGGACGCCAGGTGCTCGCACGCGGCCGCGGCACGGCGCGGGGCCACCAGCTCGGTGTCGCGCTCGGGCAGCGCGTCCATCGCCTCGGTGGCGCGGACGAGCACCGACTCCTCGACGTCGAGCGCCGCCATCACCGACTGCAGCACCTCGTGCGGCACCTCGGCCTCGTCGCGCAGCCGCAGCACCTCGGCGCGCTCGGCCGCGAGCATGCCGAGCCGCAGACGCTGCTGCTTCTGCACCGGCGACTCCGAGCCGCCCTGCCCGCCCAGCCGCTCCCACACCGCGAAGGTGCGCCGGCGCGACTGGTCGCGCAGCGCCTGCAGCACGCCGTCGGGGTCCTTGGCGTCGGCGGGAACCTGGGAGTCGAGCTGGCGCAGCCCGGCCGCGGCCGCCTGCTCGAGCACGGCGGCCTCCTGCAGCCGGTCCTCGAGCGGGTCGGGACCGGTGAGGCCCAGCCGGCGCACCAGCCACGGCAGCGACGAGCCCTGCAGCAGCAGCGTGCCGAACGTGACGACGAGCGCGATGAGGACGAGCACCTCGCGGTGCTCGGTCTCCGGCGGGAGGGTGAAGACGGCGGCGAGCGTGACCACCCCGCGCATGCCGGCCCAGGAGATGACGGCCGGGCCCTGCCAGGGCAGCGGCGCCTCGCGGCGCAGCCGCGGCACCAGCACCCGCGGCAGGTAGATGGACGGGAACACCCACAGCGGCCGCACCAGCAGCACGGCGAGCAGCACCCCGGCGCAGCCGAGCACGACCGTGCCCAGCGCGAGGTCGCTGCCCGCCACGTCGGTCACGACCCGGTACGCCTGCAGGCCGATCAGCAGGAACACGCCGTTCTCGAGCAGGTGCTGCACCGTGCGCCAGTACGTGCGCTCGGAGATGCGGGACGCGGCGCTCTGCACCAGCGGCGCCTTGTGGCCGAGCAGCAGCCCGGCCACCACGACCGCCAGCACCCCGGACGCGTGGATCTCCTCCGCCGGCAGGAACGCCACCCACGGCGCCACGAGGGACAGCGTGGTGTCGCTGATGGTGTCGGTGAGGCGGCGCCGCACCTGGACGAGCACCACGGCCACCAGCACGCCGACGACGACCCCGCCCGCCGCCGCCCAGAGGAAGTCGAGGGCGATCCGGCCCACGCCGGCCGCGTCGAGGCGGGTGACGGCGTCGGCCGCGTCGCCGCCGTGGCCGTCGTCGCCGGCACCGGGCACGACGCTCAGCGCGACGATCGCCGCGGTCGCGGCGCGCAGGCTCACCAGCGCGGTCGCGTCGTTCACCAGCGACTCGCCCTCGAGGACGACCACCACCCGGCGCGGCAGGCCGGCCCGCCGCGCGATCGCGGTGGCGGCGACGGCGTCCGGCGGCGCGACGACCGCGCCGAGCGCGAGCGCCGCCGGCCAGCTGAGCGGCAGCAGCCAGTGCGCCACGGCGCCGACCGCGAGGGTCGTCACGACGACGAGCACGACCGACAGCAGCACGATCATCCGGCTGTTGGCGCGGAAGTCGATCAGCGAGGTGCGGATCGCCGCGGCGTACAGCAGCGGCGGCAGCAGCCCGTACAGCACCAGCTCGGAGCTGATCTCCACGTCCGGCACCACGGGGGTAAAGGCGACGACGGCACCGACGACGGTCAGCAGCAGGGGCGCCGGCACGGCGAGCCGGTCGGCGAGCCAGCTGCCCGCCAGGACGGCCAGGACGACGGCCGTGACGACGATCGCGGGCTCCACGCCCGCATCGTGTCAGGCGCTCGCAGCGCGCGGAACCAGGGTGTCGGCGGCCGCCAGGTGGAGCACCCGGTCGAGGCGGGTGACGCGCAGCACCCGGCCGAGTGGTGCGGGCGCGTCGAGCAGCACCAGCCGCCGTCCCGAGCGCTCGGCCCGGCGGTGCGCCTCGAGGAACAGCCCGAGCGTCGACACCTCGGCGAGCTCCAGCCCGGCCAGGTCGACCAGCGCGTCGCCGGCGCCGTCGTCGACGAGCCGGTGCAGGGCCTGGCGGACGTCCGGGGCCGAGCGGGAGTCGAGGCGACCGCGCACCAGCAGCACGCCCTGCTCGCTGCGAACGACGTCCATGGTGTTCCCGCCTGCCTGTCCCGAGTGGGCACAGGCTAGGGACCCCCGGGCGCGGCGACGCGGAGGCGCGCCGGAGCCGGACGCCGGGGCCGGGCGCATACTGGACGGAGCGCTGCGCGCGAGACCGACCGAAGGGGGTGCCCGGTGCCGGCAGACGGGACCGCCTACGCGTACATCTTGGGTCCGGCCGTCGCGGTCGCCGTCCTGCTCGTGCTGATGGTGCTCATGCGCTGGACCTGGGCGAAGGGCCGCTCGCTGGTGGCTCGCCCCGGCCGCCGCGGCGAGCCGGACGACTACGGGCTGCTCGTGCCCGTCGCGTCGCCGTCGACGCTGGTCGAGGCCGAGGTGCTGCGGCGCACGCTGGAGGCGGCCGACCTGCGGGCCACCGTGGCCGACACCCTGCGCGGACCCCGGGTGATGGTGCTGCCGCAGCACGAGGACCTGGCCCGTCAGGTGCTGGCGCGACGTCCCGGCGCCTGACGACGCCTCGGGCTCAGTCGAAGTCGAGGACGGCGTCGGTGGCGCGGCGCACGTCGGCGCCGAGCCCCGCCAGGTGGCCGACGAGGTCCTCGTAGCCGCGGTCGACGTGCTCGACGCCGCTCACGACGGTCTCGCCCTCGGCGGCCAGGCCGGCCAGCACCAGGGCCGCCCCGGCGCGGATGTCGCTCGCCTCGACCGGCGCCGCCGACAGCCGCGGCACGCCGCGCACCAGCACGTGGTGCCCGTCGACGGTGAGGTCGGCCCCGAGCCGCACCAGCTCGTGGGCGAACCGGAACCGGGCCTCGAACAGGTTCTCGGTGACCACCGCCGACCCCTCGGCGACCGCCCCGGCCGCCAGCGCCATCGGCTGCAGGTCGGTCGGGAAGCCGGGGTACGGCAGGGTCGCGACGTCGACCGCGCGCGGCCGGCGCCGGCGGGTGACCCGGATGCCGGCGTCGTCGGCCCGCACGTCGACCCCGGCCAGCCGGAGCTTGTCGAGCGGGATGCGCAGGTGCTCGGCGCGCGCGCCGCGCACGAGCACGTCGCCGCCCGCGACCGCGACCGCGAAGCACCAGGTACCGGCGACGACGCGGTCGGGGACGACGCGGTGCGTGGTCGGGTGCAGCCGGTCGACGCCCTCGACGGTGAGCCGGCTGGTGCCGACGCCGTCGACCCTCGCCCCCATCTGCTGCAGCAGCTGCGCCAGGTCGTCGATCTCGGGCTCGCGGGCCGCGTTGTCGACCACGGTGGTGCCGTCGGCGAGCGTCGCAGCCATCAGCAGGTTCTCGGTGGCGCCGACGGACGGGAACGCCAGCGGCAGCACCGCGCCCCGCAGCCCGCCCGGCGGCGCGGTGGCCACCAGGTAGCCGTGGTCGACGTGCACGTCGGCCCCCATCGAGCGCAGGCCGTCGACGTGCAGGTCGAGCCCGCGCGAGCCGATCGCGTCGCCACCGGGGAGCGCGACGTCGGCCTCGCCGACCCGCGTCACCAGCGGCCCGAGGACGCTGATCGAGGCCCGCATCGCCCGCACCAGGTCGTAGTCGGCGCGGTGCCCCGGCGCCTGCGGGACGTCGATCGACACCGTCCCGCCCGCCCGGTCGTGCTCGACCGTGCAGCCGAGCCGGCGCAGCAGCTCGGCCATGATGCGCACGTCGACGATGTCGGGCACCTGCTCGAGCACCGTGCAGCCCTCGGCGAGCAGCGCGGCGGCCATCAGCTTCAGCACGCTGTTCTTGGCCCCGCGCACGGGCACCTCGCCCTGCAGCGGCGTCCCGCCGACGACGTGGATCGTGCCGGCCGACCCGCTCACGTCACCTGCCCGGTACGACCGGGCGGGGACGCCTCGAGCCAGGACGCCAGCCCGGTGTAGGCCTCGCCCGACATCGCCAGCTCGAGGTCGTCGCCGTCGTAGCGGGCGCCGACCACGGTGGAGCCGGGCAGCACGGCGTGTCGCTCGGGGACGGCGGGGACGCGGTGGCCGGTGACCTCGAGCAGGTCGCGCTCGAAGGTGCGGGCGGGGCGCAGCGACGGCGAGAAGACCCGGAACCAGTCGATCCGGCCCTGCTCGTAGCGGGCCACGCCGATCGTCCACCGGCTGCCGTCACGGGCCGAGGCCAGGCGCAGCGAGCAGTCGAAGGCGGCGCCGCGGGCGAGCCAGAGCCGGCGCGCGGTGAACCACGCGGCGGTCAGGACGAGCAGGAGAGCGAGGCCAGCGGCGATCTCGAGCGGGATCGTCCAGCCTCCCACCGCGCCGCTCGGCTCAGAGGCTCTTGCGGGACGAGGCGGCCGCCTCGCCGATGCGGACGCCCTCGGCGACGACCAGCACGCGGTCGTTCTCGACGGACAGGAAGCCGCCGTCGACCTCGGCCGAGACGCCCTCACCGCCCTCGGCGGGCACGACCTTGACCTCGCCCGGGGCGAGGATGCCGAGGAGGGGCGTGTGGCCGGCCAGGATGCCGATCTCGCCGTCCAGGGTGCGGGCCAGCACGGAGGCGGCCTCGCCGGACCAGACGGTGCGGTCGGCGGCGACGAGCTCGACGGTCAGCGCCACGGTCGGGCCTTCCTTCTCGGGGGTCGTACCTGCTCACGCGGGTCGGGCCAGTCTAGCGAGCCGCCGGGGGTGCTCGGACCAGGGTCCCCGCCCCCCTGGTTAGGCTCGCGGCATGCCCGTCCGGATCACCCGCCCCTACACGCGCACCGGCGACGACGGGACCACCGGTCTCGGCGACTTCTCCCGCGTCCGCAAGACCGACCCGCGGCTCGCGGCCTACGCCGACGCCGACGAGGCGGGGGCGGTGCTGGGCCTGGCGGTCACGCTCGGCGACCTCGACGACGACGTCCGCACGCTGCTGCTGCGGGTGCAGAACGACCTGTTCGACGTCGGCGCCGACCTGTGCCTGCCGCTGGCCGAGCAGTACGACTACGAGCCGCTGCGGGTGCAGGAGCGCTGGATCGGCGAGCTCGAGGCCGAGATCGACCGGTACAACGAGCACCTCGGCATGCTCACCACGTTCGTCCTCGCCGGTGGCACGCCGGCCGCGGCGTACCTGCACCTCGCGCGGACGGTGGTGCGGCGGGCCGAGCGGTCGGTCTGGGCCGCGATCGAGGAGCACGGCACCGGCCTCGACGGCGGCGTGAGCCCGGCTGCGGCGCAGTACCTCAACCGGCTGTCGGACCTGCTGTTCGTCCTGGCCCGGTACGTCAACCGCGACGCCGGCGACGTGCTGTGGCAGCCCGGTGGCGGCCGCGACGCCGACGCCTGACGGCCCGCCACGCACGACGCACGCAAGAGGCCCGTCCCCACCGGGGACGGGCCTCTCGTCGTGTCAGCGGGAGCGGCTCAGGCGCCGGTCTCCTTCTGGATCCGCTCCCAGTTGCGCTCGACGTCGTCGAGGCCACCGCACATGAAGAACGCCTGCTCGGCGACGTGGTCGTACTCGCCGTCGGCGATCTTCGTGAACGCGTCGACGGTCTCGTCGACGGGGACGGTCGAACCCTCGATGCCGGTGAACTGCTTGGCGACGTAGGTGTTCTGGGACAGGAAGCGCTGGATCCGGCGGGCCCGGTTGACCAGGATCTTGTCCTCCTCGGACAGCTCGTCGATGCCGAGGATCGCGATGATGTCCTGCAGCTCCTTGTTGCGCTGCAGGATCTGCTTCACGCGGACCGCGGTGTCGTAGTGCGCCTGCGAGATGTACCGCGGGTCGAGGATCCGCGACGTGGAGGTCAGCGGGTCGACGGCCGGGTAGATGCCGAGCGAGGCGATGTCGCGCGACAGCTCGGTCGTCGCGTCCAGGTGCGCGAACGTGGTGGCCGGCGCCGGGTCGGTGTAGTCGTCGGCCGGCACGTAGATCGCCTGCAGCGAGGTGATCGAGTGACCACGGGTCGAGGTGATGCGCTCCTGCAGCACGCCCATCTCGTCGGCCAGGGTCGGCTGGTAGCCCACCGCGGAAGGCATCCGGCCGAGCAGGGTCGAGACCTCCGACCCGGCCTGGGTGAAGCGGAAGATGTTGTCGATGAACAGCAGCACGTCCTGCTTCTGCACGTCGCGGAAGTACTCCGCCATCGTCAGCGCGGACAGGGCGACGCGCAGGCGGGTGCCCGGCGGCTCGTCCATCTGGCCGAAGACCAGCGCGGTCTGGCCGAGGACGCCGGCCTCCTCCATCTCGGCGATGAGGTCGTTGCCCTCGCGGGTGCGCTCGCCGACGCCGGCGAACACCGAGACGCCGCCGTGGTCCTTGGCGACGCGGGCGATCATCTCCTGGATCAGCACGGTCTTGCCGACGCCGGCGCCGCCGAACAGGCCGATCTTGCCGCCCTGCACGTACGGGGTCAGCAGGTCGATGACCTTGATGCCGGTCTGGAACATCTCGGTCTTGGACTCGAGCTGGTCGAAGGCGGGCGCCTTGCGGTGGATCGGCCAGCGCTCGGTGACCTCGAAGGTCTCGCCCTCCTCGAGGTTCAGCACGTCACCGGTGGCGTTGAACACGTGGCCCTTGGTGATGTCGCCGACGGGCACGGAGATGCCGGAGCCGGTGTCGCGCACGCTCATGCCGCGGACCAGGCCGTCGGTGGGCTTCATCGCGATGGCGCGGACCATGCTGTCGCCGATGTGCTGGGCGACCTCGAGCACGAGCGTGCGCTGCTCGCCGCCGAGCTCGTAGTCGATCTCGAGCGCCTGGTAGATGTCGGGGATCGAGCCCGCGGGGAACTCGATGTCGACGACGGGGCCGATCACGCGGGAGATGCGGCCCTCGCCGGCGGCACCGGTGCTCTGGGTCTCGGTGGCAGTGGCGGTCATGTCACTCACTCTCTACGGACTGTCTCTCGCGGGTCAGTGCTCGGCGCCCGAGGAGGCGAGGGCGTCGGCGCCACCGACGATCTCGCTGATCTCCTGGGTGATCTCGGCCTGGCGGGCCTGGTTGGCCAGCCGGGTGTAGGTGCGGATGAGGTCCTGCGCGTTGTCGGACGCGGACTTCATCGCGCGCTGGCGGGCCGCGTGCTCGCTCGCCGCCGCCTGCAGCATGCAGTTGAACAGCCGGCTGTCGACGTAGCGCGGCAGCAGGGTGTCGAGCACGCGGTCGGGGCTGGGCTCGAACTCGTACAGCGGCAGCAGGTCCTCCGGCGCCGGCGGCTCGAGCGGCTCGACGACCTCAATCGGGAGCAGCCGCAGCACGGTCGGCTCCTGGGTGACCATCGAGACGAACCGCGTGTAGACGACGTGGATCTCGTCGACGCCGCCGTTCTCGGAACCGGCCAGGAACGCCTTCACCAGCGTCTTGCCGATGGTGCGGGCGTCCTCGAACGTCGGGGCGTCCGAGAAGCCGGACCACTCGGCCTCGACGTGGCGGCGGCGGAACTTGAAGAACGCCGACGCCTTGCGGCCGGCCAGGTACGGCACCGCCTCGACGCCGCGCTCCTGCAGCAGCTTGATCAGCTGGTCGCCCTCGCGCAGCACGTTGACCGAGTAGGCCCCGGCCATGCCGCGGTCGGACGTCATCAGCAGGACCGCGGCGCGCTTGACCTGCTCGCGCTCGGTGGTGAGGGGGTGGTCGACGTCGCGGGTGAAGGTCGCCACCGCCGACACCGCGCGCGTGATCGCCCGGGCGTACGGGGTGGACGCCGCCACCGCCTGCCGGGCCTTGGCGATGCGGGACGTCGCGATCAGCTCCTGGGCGCTGAAGATCTTCCTCAGCGCCGTCGTGGACTTGATCCGGTTGCGGTAGACCCGCTGCTGCGCTCCCATGCCCGCCTCCTCTCGTCTGGTCTCGTGGTCAGGTCGTCAGTCGCCGTCGCGCGCTCAGGAGCGCTTCTGGACGGTGATCTGCTCCTGCTCGACCTCGTCCTGGTCCAGCGCCTCGGACTCCTCGCGACCCGCCTGGACGGACGGCTCGACGTCGTCGCTGCTGAAGCTGCGCTTGAACTTCTCGACCTCGGCGGTGAGCGCCTCGTCGGTGGAGTCCTCGAACTTGCCGGTCTCCTTGATGCCCGCGAGCAGCTTGCCGTCACGACGCAGGTGGGTGAGGAAGTCGGCCTCGAAGCGGCGGACGTCCTCGACCGGCACGTCGTCGAGCTTGCCGGTGGTGCCGAGCCAGATCGAGACGACCTGCTCCTCGACCGGGAACGGCGAGTACTGGCCCTGCTTCAGCAGCTCCATCAGGCGCTGGCCGCGGGACAGCTGCTGGCGCGAGGCCGCGTCGAGGTCGGACGCGAACAGCGCGAACGCCTCCAGCGCGCGGAACTGCGCCAGGTCGACGCGCAGCGAGCCGGCGACCGACTTCATCGCCTTGATCTGCGCCGCACCACCCACACGCGACACCGAGACACCGACGTTGACCGCCGGGCGCTGGTTGGCGTTGAACAGGTCGGACTCGAGGAAGATCTGGCCGTCGGTGATCGAGATGACGTTGGTCGGGATGTAGGCCGACACGTCGTTCGCCTTGGTCTCGATCAGCGGCAGCCCGGTCATCGAGCCCGCGCCCAGCGCGTCGGACAGCTTCGCGCAGCGCTCGAGCAGCCGGCTGTGCAGGTAGAACACGTCGCCCGGGTAGGCCTCGCGGCCCGGCGGGCGGCGCAGCAGCAGCGACACGGCGCGGTACGCCTCGGCCTGCTTGGACAGGTCGTCGAACACGATCAGGACGTGCTTGCCCTCGTACATCCAGTGCTGGCCGATGGCCGAGCCGGTGTACGGCGCGAGGTACTTGAAGCCGGCCGCGTCGGACGCCGGGGCGGCGACGATGGTCGTGTACTCGAGCGCGCCGGCCTCCTCGAGGGCGCCGCGCACCGAGGCGATGGTCGAGCCCTTCTGGCCGATCGCGACGTAGATGCAGCGGACCTGCTTGGCCGGGTCGCCGGTCTCCCAGAACTCCTTCTGGTTGATGATCGTGTCGATCGCCACCGCGGTCTTGCCGGTCTGGCGGTCGCCGATGATCAGCTGGCGCTGGCCGCGGCCGATGGGGGTCATCGAGTCGATGGCCTTGATGCCGGTCTGCAGCGGCTCGTGCACCGACTTGCGCTCCATCACGCCGGCGGCCTGCAGCTCGAGCGCGCGGCGCTCGGTGGTCTCGATCTCGCCGAGGCCGTCGATCGGGTCACCCAGCGGGTTCACCACGCGACCGAGGTAGGCGTCGCCCACGGGCACGGCGAGGACCTGGCCGGTGCGGCGGACCTCCTGGCCCTCCTCGATGCCGGAGAACTCACCGAGGACGACGACGCCGATCTCGCGGACGTCGAGGTTCAGCGCCAGGCCGAGCGTGCCGTCCTCGAAGGTCAGCAGCTCGTTGGCCATCACGCCGGGCAGGCCCTCGACGTGGGCGATGCCGTCGCCGGCGTCGGTGACGCGCCCGACCTCCTCGCGGGAGGCCGCGCCGGGCTCGTAGGACTGGACGAAGGAGTCCAGCGCGTCGCGGATCTCCTCCGGGCGGATCGTCAGCTCGGCCATCGTGTGCCTGCTCTCCTGTGCGGTCGTGTCGGTGGTGCGAAGTCGGTGCTGGTGGGTGGTGCTGGGCGGCGCCGGGTCAGGAACCCGACAGCAGCCGGTCGGCGCGGGCGAGGCGGGCGACGACGCTGGCGTCGATCACCTCGTCGCCCACCTGGACGCGCAGCCCGCCCACCAGGGACGGGACGACGTCGACGTCGAGGTGCATGGTGCGCCCGTACACGCGTCCGAGCGCGGCGGTGAGCCGCTCGCGCTGCTGCTCGGTGAGCGGGACCGCGCTGGTGACCCGGGCGACGGCGCGGTCGCGGCGCTGGGCCACTGCCTCGCCGAGCTCCTCGAGCACCTGCTCGGTGCGGCGGCCGCCCGGCTGACCGGCGGCGTGCCGGGCCAGCGCGACGGTGGCCGGCGCGGCCTTGCCCTCGAGCAGCCGCTCGACCAGGCCGGTGCGCGAGGCGGCCGGCGCGGACCGGTCGCTCAGGGCGGCGCGCAGCTCGCGCCCGCCCGCCACGACCCGGCCGAAACGGAACAGCTCGTCCTCGACCCGCTCGAGCGCGTTCAGCTGCTCGGCGCCGGCCAGGGTGGCCTGCACGCCGAGCTCCTCGCACGCGTCGACCAGGTCGCGCCCGGACGACCAGCGCGAGCGGGCCAGACCCGCGACGACGTCGACCGTCGCCCCGGAGACCTTGCCCTCGAGCAGCCGCTGCACGAGGCCGGCCTTGCTCTCGCCGTCGGCGTTGGGGTCGGTGACCGCGCGCCGCAGCGAGGCCGAGCCGCCGAGGAGCCGCGACACCGCGAACAGCTCCTCGCCGACGACGGCCGCGTCGGCCGTGCTGCCCGCACCCGAGACCAGCGGCTCGATCCGCTCGCGGGCCGAGGCCAGCGACTCGGCGCTGGCACCGCGCATGTGGCTCGTCATCAGGACTGCTCCGACGCCTTCACGGCGCTCGCCCGCACGTCACCGGGCTCGGCCTGCTCGAGCTCGGCGAGGAACCGGTCGACGACCCGCGACTGGCGCGCGGAGTCCTCGAGCGACTCCCCGACGATCCGACCGGCGAGGTCGGTGGCGAGCCGGCCCACCTCGCTGCGCAGCGAGGTCACGGCCTGCTGGCGCTCGGCCTCGATCTGGCGCTGGGCGCTCTCGACGATGCGGGTGGCCTCGGCGTGCGCCTTCTCGCGCACCTCCGACGCCACGGCCGCGGCGTCGGCCCGGGCCTCCTCGCGGATCTGGTTGGCCTCGGTGCGCGCCTCGGCGAGCTGCGCCTTGTACTCGGCGAGCGCGGCCTCGGCCTCCTTCTGCGCCTTCTCGGCCTCCTCCATGCCGCCCTCGATCGAGGCCACGCGCTCGGCGTAGACCTTCTCGAGTGCCGGCACCACCTTCTTGGTGAAGATCACCAGGAGGATGACGAAGCAGATCGTCCCGACGATGATCTCGCCCGGGTGCGGGATGATCGGGTAGGCCTCGGCCCAGAACCCGCTCTCGCCCTCGGCTGCCAGCAGCGCGGTGGGTGCGAAGCTCACGGTGTCTCCACGGTCGTCTCAGGTACTGCTCGGGATGGCTGGGTGTCGTGCCGGCCGGGCGTCAGCCCAGCCGGCGCGCCGATCAACGGAAGACGAACGACAGGCCCAGACCGAAGATGGCCAGCGCCTCGGTGAAGGCCAGGCCCAGGAAGGCGAGCGGCTGGAGCATGCCGCGCGCCTCGGGCTGGCGGGCGACGCCGTTGATGTAGGCGGCGAAGATCAGGCCGACGCCGATACCGGGGCCGATGGCCGACAGGCCGTAGCCCAGGATCGCGATGTTGCCTTCCATCTGGATCTTTCCTCTCGGTCGCCGGGTGCGGCGGTCGCGCCCGGTGCGGGGGGTGGGTCGTGCTGTGGTGCGGGTCGTGCGGTCAGTGCTCGTCGGCCAGGGAGCCGGCGATGTACAGGGCGGCCAGCAGCGTGAAGATGTAGGCCTGCAGGAACTCGACGAGGATCTCGAAGAGCGTCATGACGAACGACATCGCGAACGGGCCGATCGACAGCACGTTCAGCGGGAAGCCGCCGTGCAGCAGCATGTACTCGCCGCCGAGGGCGAACAGCAGCAGCAGCAGGTGGCCGGCGAACATGTTGCCCCACAGCCGCAGCGCGAGGGTGACGGGGCGGGTGAAGAAGTACGAGATCAGCTCGAGGAAGCCGACGAACAGCGCCAGCGGCAGCGGCAGGCCGGGCGGCACCATGTGCTTGATGTAGCCGGCGGCGCCCATCCGCTTGACGCCGAGGTACAGGTAGAGGAAGTAGACGATCAGCGCGATCGCGGCCGGGAAACCGACCCGCGCCATCGTCGGGTACTGCACCAGCGGGACGATGCCGAGCAGGTTGTTCACCAGGATCAGCACGAACATCGCGAACAGCAGCGGCAGGAACGGCCGGAAGTGCTTGCTGCCGATGATGTCGCGGGCGATGCCGTTGCGGACGAAGCCGTAGCCGGCCTCGACGACCGCCTGCCCCTTGCTGGGCACCACGGTCAGGCGGCGGGTGGCCATCAGCAGGACGACGGCGATGACCACCGTCGACAGCACCAGCACGACCATCGGGCGGGTGACGGCGAACGCGCCGTCGGTGCCGAACAGCGGCTGCCAGAAGTCCGAGATGCCGGGGGCCTCGAAGCCCTCCTCGGCCGTGCGGACGGCGAGCGCACTCAGGCTCACGGCGTCTCCTCCTGGGGGCTTGCGTCGGGGGCGTCGTTCGAGTCGTCAGGACGGGCGGGGTTCGCGGGGCTGCTGCCCGCGGCACCCTCCTCGGCCGTGCCGGCCGCGGGTCCGCCGGTACCGTACCGGACCCAGATGGTGAGCATCGAGACGGCCGCCCCGAGCAGGATGCCGACCCCCACGATCCAGCTCGTGCCGAGCCACAGGTCGAGCAGCCAGCCGGGCAGGCCGAAGCCGACCAGGCCGGCGAGCAGGTACGACAGCACGTTCCACGCGGCGCTCTCGGGCACCGGCCCGTCGCGGTGCGCGAGGCGGTCGTAGTCGGGCCGCTTGCGGGCGTCGGTGTGGTCGTCGCGGGTCACGGTGCTCACCGCTCCCCCTCGCCCGACGAGCCGCCCGCGGGCGGCTGCTCGCCGAACACCAGCACCCGCATGCGGGTGTAGGCGCGGGCCTCGAAGACGAGCCAGACCAGCGCGCAGCCGATCGCGGTGAGCCCGAACGCGGGGCCGGACAGCCAGGACGCGCGCCCGAACAGGACCAGGAAGATGCCGAGGACGAGCACCTTGCCCATGTAGGTCGCGAGCGCGGCGGCCATCACGTTGGCGGGCCCGTTCTTGGCGGCCCAGCGCATCACCAGCAGGGTGGCGCTGAAGGAGGCGCAGACGATGACGGTGGCCAGGGCCGACCCGATGAGTCCGGGGACGCCCTCGAGGACGGCGGACACCACCACGGCGACCACGCCGACCGCCGCGGTCGGCCACAGCGACCCGCGCAGCATCGCCGCGTAGGGGTCGTCGGCCGACGCGGCGCCGCGGGGGGCGGCGGAGGCGGCGCTGGGGTCGTGCGGGGTCACGGTCGGGCCTTCCGGTGGGGCGCCGCGGCCGGGGAAGACGGGCCGGGAGCGGGGTCTCACGAAGGTCGTCGGATGCGTCCGAGAACGCTTGTGAATGCTATCACAAGCGCTCGGACGGGCTGCTGCGACGCAGCGCGCGGCCCCGCAGCGGACCGGCCGTCAGCACCGCGCTCAGCGCCGCGACGAGCAGCCACACCGGCAGCCAGACGCGGATCGGCACGAACGCCGTGACCACGGTGCCGAACGAGAGGACGGCGGTCCACAGGCACATGATCAGGACCGCGTTGCGGTGCGAGTGGCCGATGTCGAGCAGCCGGTGGTGCAGGTGCATCTTGTCGGCCGCGAACGGCGACTGGCCGCGGCGCACCCGGCGGGTGACGGCCAGCAGCATGTCGAGCAGCGGGACCACCAGCACGACCGCCGGCAGCACCACCGGGAACCAGACGGGCACGAGCTGGCCGGCGCTCACCACGGCGGGGTCGACCTGGCCGGTGACCGCGACCGTGCTGGCGGCGAGCAGCAGGCCGAGCAGCAGCGCGCCGGAGTCGCCCATGAAGATCCGCGCGGGGTGCACGTTGTGCGGCAGGAACCCCAGGCAGCAGCCGACCGTGATGGCCGCGACCAGCGCCGCCAGGCTGGAGTAGTCGAGCCGGTCGGTCTGGCGGGTCAGCATGTAGGTGTAGACGAAGAACGCGCCCGCGGCCACGCACATCACGCCCGCCGCCAGGCCGTCGAGGCCGTCGATGAAGTTCACCGCGTTCATCGTCACGACCACGACCAGCACGGTGAGCGCGAGGAACAGCACGCCGGACCCGAGCACCACCCCGCCGATCGGCAGCGTCACCAGCTGCACGCCCTGCCAGGCGAGCAGGCCCGCTGCCAGCACCTGGCCGGCGAGCTTGGTGAGCGCGTCGAGCTGGACGACGTCGTCGACCGCGCCCACGACCGCGATGAGGGCGCCGGCGGCCAGGATCGCCCACGGCGACTGCGCCGAGTCGAAGACGCGGGAGAAGAACGGCAGCGTCGAGGCCACCACGAGGGCGGTCGCCAGGCCGGCCAGCATCGCGAGCCCCCCGAGCCGCGGCGTGGGCACGCTGTGCACGTCGCGGTCGCGCACCGGCGTCATCGCCCCCGTGCGCTCGGCGACCCGGCGCGCCAGCGGCGTCGCCAGGTAGGTCACCGCCGCCGCGACCAGCAGCACCAGCACGTACCCGCCCATGCGCCGCCGCTCAGCCCGCGCTCGCCGGCGCGCCCGGCGGCTCGTCGTCGGACGCGGGCTCGGACGCGGGTTCGGACGCGGGCTCGGACGCGGGCTGGGTGCCGTCGACCAGCCCGGGGACGACCTCCTGCAGCTGCGCCAGCGTCAGCGCACCGGCGCGGACGAGCCGGGGCACCTCCCCCGTCGCGTCGACGATCGACGACGGCAGCGAGCCAGCGAGCTCGCCGACCTCCAGGTAGACCTGCACGCTGTCGCCGAGCTGCTCGCGCACCGCCTCGGCGGTGGCACCCGGCGCCTGCCCGGTGAGGTTCGCGCTGGAGACGGCCAGCGGGCCGGTGGCGCGCAGCAGCTGGCGGGCCAGGTCGTCGTCCGGCACCCGCACCGCGACGGTGCCGCCGGTGTCGCCCAGGTCCCACTGCAGCGACGGCTGCGCCCAGCAGATGACGGTGAGCGGGCCGGGCCAGAACCGCTCGGTGAGGGCGGTGACCTCGGGCGTGACGTCGCTGGTGAGCGCCGGCAGCACGTCCGGGCCCGCGACGAGCACCGGCGGCGGCATGTGGCGTCCGCGGCCCTTGGCGTCGAGCAGCGCCTGCACCGCGGCGGGGTCGAACGCGTCGCCCCCCACGCCGTAGACGGTGTCGGTGGGCAGCACGACCAGCCCGCCCCGTGCCAGCGCCGCCGCCGCGGCGGCGACGCCGTCGGTGCGGCCGTCGGCCTCCCGGCAGTCGTAGACCCGGCTCACCGCTCTCCCTCCCGGGCGTCGTGCGCCCGTCCGCTCGCCTGCCCGGCCAGTCTGGCACCGCCGACGGGCGCGCCCGCGCGGGCCACGACGAACCGCTCGCGGCCGGTGAGGTCGTCGTGGCCGACGACGTCGTCCCAGCCGTCCGCGGCGAGCGAGCGCACCAGGTCGGCCCGCTGGCCGTGCGCGTGCTCCATCACCAGCGTCCCGCCCGGGCGCAGCAGCACCCGCGCCCGCGCCGCGACCCGCAGCGGGACGCGCAGGCCGTCGGACCCGCCGTAGAGCGCGAGCGGCGGGTCGTGGTCGGCGACCTCGGGGTCGAGCGGGCGCATGTCGTCCGGGACGTAGGGCGGGTTCGCGACCACGACGTCGACGGCGCCGTCGAGGTCGTGCGGCGGCGCGCCGGGGTCGGTGGCGTCGGCGAGGTGGAGGCGGACCCCGGTGCCGGCGAGGTTGCGGCTCGCCCAGGCGTGCGCCTGCGGGTCGAGCTCGACCGCGTGCACCTGCGCGTCGGTGAGCTCGTGCGCCAGCGCGGCCGCGATCGCGCCCGACCCCGAGCACAGGTCGACGACCAGCGGGGCCGCGCCCGCCAGCCGCGCCGACGCGAGCGCGGCCTCGGTGACCAGCTCGGTCTCGGGGCGCGGCACGAACACGCCGGGGCCGACCGCGAGGTCGAGCCCGCGGAAGGCGGTCGTCCCGGTGAGGTGCTGCAGCGGCACCCGGCGCGCGCGCTCGGCCAGCAGCTGCTCGAGCCGCTCGGCGTCCGGTGCCTGCAGCGCGGTGCCGCGCAGCGCCCGCGCGGCCAGGTCGCCGCGGGTGGTGCCGTG
>NZ_BAAHAF010000102.1:0-38378 GCF_054777815.1 Angustibacter speluncae
CCGCCACCGCGCTGGTGCGCGACCCGGCACGCGCCCGCGACCTGGTCGCGCTGGGGGAGCGGATCGGCGTCCCGGTGCGCACCGCCCCGCTGGCGGACGCTCCCCGCGCCGCCGAGGGCGCCGCGCTGGTCGTGAGCACGCTGCCCGCCCGGGCCGCCGACGACGTCCGCCCCGTCCCCGCGCCGGGCGCGGTGCTCCTCGACGTGGTCTACGACCCGTGGCCGACCGAGCTGGCCGCCAGGTGGGAGCGAGGCGGCGGCGTGGTCGTCCCCGGCTCGCGGATGCTGCTGCACCAGGCCGTCGCCCAGGTCGTGCTCATGACCGGGCGGACGCCCGACGTCGCGGCGATGGCGGCCGCGCTGCCCTGACTCCCGGTCCCTCGCGGAGGCCCGCTCCTCCGGACGGGTGACCGCCGGACGACGGCTGCGCGTCACAGGTCGTGGCGGCGCTCTGCCGGACGGGTGCGACATGGCGCTCAAGGCGTGGTCGGTACCGTCCGATACGGGACGCATGGCAGCGCCCCGAACCTCGTCGACGCCCTCTCCGGCGATCCTCGTGCTCCTCGACCCGCAGCCGCGCGACGGCGACGCCGACCGCCCCCAGGGGGGTCGGACGTGAGCGCCCCCGTGCGCCAGTTCGTCGACATCCTCCTGGAGGACGGCCTGGTCACCGAGGACCAGCTGGTCGCGGCGTTCGAGGTGCACGAGGAGGAGGGGCGGCCCCTCGGCCGCGTCCTGGTCGACCAGGGCCTGCTCACCGAGGGCCAGCTCGTCGCCGCCCTGGCCGAGCAGATCGGCCTCGGCTTCGTCGACCTGACCGAGGCGCCCGTCGACGCGACCGCCGTCGCGAAGGTGCCGCCGGCTATCTGCCGCCGCCACACCGTCCTGCCGATCGGGTTCGACGAGGGCAAGCTCGTGGTGGCGATGGCCGACCCGGGCAACGTCTTCGCGCTCGACGACATCCGCCAGCTGACCCGGATGGAGCCGCAGCCGGTCGTCGCCACCCGCGACGACCTGATCGCCGCGATCAACCGGTTCTGCCGCGCCGACGACGAGCTCGACGAGCTCAGCGCGACCATGTCCGACGACGACCTGGGCGGGGAGGACCTCGGCAAGCTGACCGAGGTCGTCGAGGACGCCCCGATCGTCAAGTACGTGAACCTGCTGATCACCCAGGCGATCCAGGACCGCGCCTCCGACATCCACATCGAGCCGGCCGAGCACGAGCTGCGCATCCGCTACCGCATCGACGGCGTGCTGCACGAGGTGATGAAGTCGCCGAAGCAGATCGCGGGCGGTGTCACCTCGCGGCTGAAGATCATGTCCGACATCGACATCGCCGAGCGGCGCATCCCGCAGGACGGCCGCCTGTCGGTCAACCACCAGGGCAAGAAGATCGACCTGCGCGTCGCGACCCTGCCCACCGTGTGGGGCGAGAAGGTCGTCATGCGGGTGCTCGACAACTCGACCGCGCGGCTGGACCTGCAGGACCTCGGCTTCTCGGAGTCGAACTTCCGGCGCTACAAGGAGTCCTACGTCAAGCCGTACGGGATGATCCTGGTGACCGGCCCGACCGGTTCCGGCAAGTCGACCACCCTGTACTCGACGCTGAACATCGTCTCCAAGCCGGAGATCAACGTCATCACCGTCGAGGACCCGGTCGAGTACCGCCTCCCGGGCATCAACCAGGTGCAGGTGAACGTCAAGGCGGGCCTGACGTTCGCGGCGGCCTTGCGCTCGATCCTGCGCTCGGACCCCGACGTCGTCCTCATCGGTGAGATCCGCGACCACGAGACCGCCCAGATCGCGGTCGAGGCGGCCCTCACCGGCCACCTCGTGCTCTCGACGCTGCACACCAACGACGCGCCGTCGGCGATCACCCGCCTCACCGAGATGGGCATCGAGCCCTTCCTGGTCGGCTCGGCCCTCGACTCCGTGCTCGCCCAGCGGCTCGCCCGCCGGCTGTGCTCGAAGTGCAAGGAGGAGTACCAGCCCACCGAGCAGGAGCTGATCAGCGCCAAGTTCCCGTGGCTGCCCTCCGAGCCGGTGCCGACGCTGCACCGTCCGGTCGGCTGCTCCTCGTGCGCCCGCACCGGCTACAAGGGCCGACTGGCGCTGCACGAGGTGATGACGGTCAGCGAGGAGATCGAGAAGCTGGCCGTGGGTCGGGCATCGTCCGCCGAGGTCGAGAAGGTCGCGCACAGCCAGGGGATGATCTCGCTGCGCGACGACGGCTGGGCCAAGGTCGCCGCCGGCGTCACCTCCATCGAGGAGATCCTGCGCGTCGTCGCCTGACGACGTGGCCCGAACGGCTCAAGCCCCACGGGGCGGACGCCGATGGAAACCACGAACCAGGTCCGCCCGTCGGGGGACCGGCACACCGCGTGACGCGAGAGGGAGTCCCGTGACCGACGCCTACCAGCCGCAGAGCTTCGCCTTCCGCGACCAGCTCGGCGCGCCCGCCCCGGACGCACCGGCTGCACCGGGCGCGTCCCTGGCCGGCGCGCACGCCGCGCCGACCCCGGCGCCCCCGACGATGAAGAACCCGGCGGTCGGGGCGCCGCAGCCGCGTCCCGAGGTCTCGCCGAAGATCCCCGGCGCGGGTCGCGCCGCCTCCGGCACCGTCGACCTGTCGACCCAGGACGTGCACCTGGCCGACATGCTCGACGAGATGCTGCAGCTAGGCGCTTCCGACCTGCACCTGACCGCCGGCGCCCACCCGATGGTGCGCGTGCGCGGTGAGCTCGACCCACTGGAGCAGTTCCCCGTGCTCGAGCGCGAGCAGCTGCAGCTGATGCTGTACGCGATCCTGACCCAGAAGCAGCGCGACAAGTTCGAGTCCGAGCTCGAGCTCGACCTGTCGTACGCCCTGCCGGGTCGCTCGCGGTTCCGCGTGAACATCTACCGCCAGCGCGAGGCCGTCGGCGCCGCGTTCCGCGTGATCCCGTACGAGATCAAGGCGCTCGAGGACCTCGGCGTCCCGCCGTCGGTCGCGAACTTCGCGGGCCTGCCGCGCGGCATGGTGCTCGTCACCGGCCCCACGGGCTCGGGCAAGTCCACCACCCTCGCCTCGCTCATCGACCTGGCCAACCGCACCCGCGCCGGCCACATCATGACGGTCGAGGACCCGATCGAGTTCCTGCACAAGCACAAGCGCTCGCTCATCAACCAGCGCGAGGTGGGGGAGGACACCCACTCGTTCGCCAACGCGCTCAAGCACGTGCTGCGCCAGGACCCCGACATCATCCTGGTCGGCGAGATGCGCGACCTGGAGACGATCTCGGTGGCGCTGACCGCCGCCGAGACCGGTCACCTGGTCTTCGCCACCCTGCACACCCAGGACGCCGCCCAGACGATCGACCGCGTCATCGACGTGTTCCCGCCGGAGCAGCAGCAGCAGGTCCGCGTCATGCTGTCCGGCTCGATCCAGGGCGTGGTCTGCCAGACCCTGTGCAAGACGGCGGACGGCCGCGGCCGCGTCGTCGCCACCGAGGTCCTCCAGGCGACCCCCGCGATCCGCAACCTGATCCGCGAGGGCAAGACGCACCAGATCTACTCCGCGATGCAGGCCGGTGCCAAGCACGGCATGCACACGATGGACCAGCACCTGGCCGAGCTCGTCCGGACCAACAGGATCAGCTACGAGCAGGGCCTGGAGAAGTGCCACCACGTCGAGGACTTCAAGCGCCTCACCGGCCGGGCCTGAGAGGCGACCTACCCATGGCAACTGCGACGAAGACGTTCGAATACCAGGTCCGTGACCGGGGCGGCAAGGTCGTCACCGGCAAGCTGGAGGGGCCGAGCCAGACGGCCGTCGTCTCCAAGCTCAAGGAGATGGGCTACGCCCCGCTGGCGGTCTCGGAGACCAGGAGCGGCGGGCTCAACGCCGAGATCAACCTCCCGGGCAGCAACAAGGTCAAGCTCAAGGACCTGGCGATCATGGCGCGCCAGTTCGCGACGATGATCAACTCCGGCCTGTCGCTGCTGCGCTCGCTGACCATCCTGGCCGAGCAGACCGAGAGCAAGGGCCTGAAGACGGCGCTGACCGGTGTCCGCAACGACGTCGAGACCGGGCAGTCGCTCTCCACGGCGCTGGCTCAGCACCCGCGGGTCTTCCCGCCGCTGATGATCAACATGTGCCGCGCCGGTGAGGTCGGTGGCTTCCTCGATGCCGTGCTGCTGCAGATTGCCGAGAACTACGAGGCAGAGGTCAAGCTCCGCAGCAAGATCAAGTCGGCGATGACCTATCCCACGGTCGTCTTCGTCATCGCCATCCTGGCCGTCGTCGGCATGCTGCTGTTCATCGTCCCGGTGTTCGCCGGCATGTTCGAGAACCTCGGCGGCGAGCTCCCGGGTCCGACCAAGGTCCTGGTGTTCCTCTCCGAGGCGATGAAGATCGTCGCGCCGGTCGGCCTCGTCGTCGGCATCGTGGGCGCGGTGCTCTGGGGCCGGTTCAAGCACGACGAGCGAGTGCGCAAGATCGTCGACCCGACGATGCTGCGCCTGCCCGTCTTCGGCCAGCTGTTCCAGAAGGTCGCCCTGAGCCGGTTTTCCCGCAACCTCGGCACCATGCTCCGATCCGGCGTGCCCATCCTGCAGTCGCTGGAGATCGTGGGGGAGACCTCGGGCAACGTCGTCATCGAGAAGGCGACGAGCGACGTCCAGGAGTCGGTCCGCAAGGGCGAGTCGCTCGCCGGCCCGCTCGCCGACCACAAGGTCTTCCCGCCGATGATGGTGCAGATGCTCGCCGTCGGTGAGGACACCGGCGCGATGGACACCATGCTGCACAAGCTGAGCGACTTCTACGACCAGGAGGTCGAGGCCACCACCGAGGCCCTCACGAGCCTCATCGAGCCGCTCATGATCGCGGTACTCGGCTCGATCATCGGCGCGATGATCATCGCCCTGTACATGCCCATCTTCAAGGTGTTCGAGCTCATCTCCTGAGCAGGACCCGGACGACGGCAACCCCGTCGCCGCTGCACCATCCCGACGACCCCGGCCGCACCGGCCGGGGTCGTCGGCGTGCTGGGTCGACCGGTGTGGCGCCGCTGCCGCTGGCACGACCGTGACCGCCCGGATCGGGGCTGCGCACGCCGGCGCCCTGACCAGGGTCGAGGCGCCCTCGCACCGTCTGGCTGAGCCGGCGCGACGGCTCCGCTGATGGTCCTCTCCGTGCTGCGCCTCACCCACACGACGCAGCCGGAAAACTCGTGCGCGCAAGCGCTAAAGGTCGGTGCGTGCTTCCCGATACCTCACTTGTCAAACGAGCCGGACTCCGAAGCGGGCGGCTCACCGATCAGATCGAAGGGGAGCGCAGAAATGCTCGCTCGCATCCGCAAGTCCATGGAGGAGAAGGACCAGGGCTTCACCCTGATCGAGCTCCTCGTCGTCATGATCATCATCGGCATCCTCGCCGCGATCGCCATCCCGGTCTTCCTGAACCAGCGCAAGAAGGCGGTCGACACCGCCGCTCGCTCGGACGTCTCCACCCTGGGCAAGGAGATCGCGACCTACTACGTCGACAACACCGCTGCCGTCCCGGCGATCACCATCAACAGCGGCCGGTACGAGCTGGGCACCACGCCGGCGCAGGACCTGGGCAAGGTCTCCACGGGCGTCTCGGCCCCGACCATCACCCCGGCCGCCGCGAGCCGCACCAGCCAGAACTGGTGCGTCCAGCTGACCGTCACCGGTGGCACCGTCACCAACGTGTCGTACTCGGCTACCAACGGTCTCCAGAACACCACCTGCTGACCCTGCTTCGCCTCGAGGCGGTGCCTCCCGCGAGGGAGGCACCGCCTCTGCCGTTTCCGGCGCCCGCAGCACGACCCGAACGCACGACCGACCGAAAGGGGAGGCGACCGACCATGCTGGCTCGCATCCGCAAGTCCGTGGAGGACAAGGACCAGGGCTTCACCCTGATCGAGCTCCTCGTCGTCATGATCATCATCGGCATCCTCGCCGCGATCGCCATCCCGGTCTTCCTGAACCAGCGCAAGAAGGCGGTCGACACCGCCGCTCGCTCGGACGTCTCCACACTGGGCAAGGAGATCGCGACCTACTACGTCGACAACACGGCCGCCGTGCCGGCGATCTCCATCACGGGCACGCCCGGTCGCTACTCCCTCGGCACCACGCCGGCGCAGGACCTGGGCAAGGTCTCCACGGGCGTCTCGGCCCCGACCATCACCCCGGCCGCCGCGAGCCGCACCAGCCAGAACTGGTGCGTCCAGCTGACCGTCACTGGTGGCACTGTCAGCACCGTGTCGTACTCGGCCACCAACGGCCTGCAGAACGTCGCCTGCCCCTGATCCTCGGGACCGGCACGACGACGGGCGGCACCCCTCGGGGCCGCCCGTCGTGGCGTCAAGGTCGATCACGGTCCGTCACCACCCGTCGGGAGGATCCAGGCTCGGGGCCGCGCCGACGATGTACCCAGCGTGACCACCGCATCGACCATCACCGCACGCGATCCGCGCGACGACGGGTTCACGCTGATCGAGCTGCTCGTCGTCATGATCGTGATCGGCGTCCTCGCCGGCATCGCCCTCCCCCTGTTCCTGAGCCAGCGCGAGCGCGCCCAGGACACCGCGACCCAGGCCGACGTCTCCAAGCTCGGCAAGGAGGTCGCCACCCTGTGGGAGGCCGGCGCAGCCGCCCCGGCGATCAGCACCACCGCCGCGACGGGGCGGTACACCTTCCAGTCCGGTGCCTCCTCCATCGACCTCGGGCGCAGCAGCCCGGACGTCGAGCTCGCCACGCAGTTCTACTCGAGCACGTCGGCCTGGTGCGTCTCCGCGACGAACGCACGGGGTGACGCCGCCGTCGCCGGTTACAAGTACACGGCCACCGGCGGCCTCCAGAAGGGGACCTGCAGCAGCGCGACCGGGTGACCGCGCCTCGGTGCGCTTCCCCCTGACGCCGTGCACGTCGGTGCTCAAGCCGACGTGCGGACCTGCCGACACCTCCTGCAGGACCTCGACCGAGAAGGACGCCGTGAACCTCACGAACCCTCCGCGCGCGCGCCGCCGCACCGCCTCTGGGCGGAACGGCGGGCTGACGCTGCGCGACCGCCTCGACGCGGTCCGGACGAGCGGCGAGGACGGGCTGTCCCTCGTCGAGGTCGTCGTGGCGATGGTCGTCTTCGCCGTGATGGCCGCAGCGGCGCTCGGCGTGGTGGTGCGCACCACGGGCGTCGCGAGCGCAAACGCCAGTCGGGTCGCCGCCGCGAACCTCGCCACGATGCAGATCGAGGCCGCCCGCAGCCAGCTGGCGATCCAACTGCCGGACGGCACCACGACCCGCACCGAGACGGTCGGCGGGACCACGTACACGATCAGCCAGACGGCCAGCTACACCACGCAGGACACGACGACCAACTTGTGCGCCGGTTCGGCCGGCAAGCTCGCCCACAAGCTCGTCACGGTCACGGTGACCTGGCCCGGCATGGGTAACATCCGGCCCGTCCGCGCCGACACCGTGCGGGCGCTCGGCGTCGGCGACGAGGGGCTGGACGAGGCCACGGGCGCCCTGGCCGTCGGTGTGAAGAACGCGACCGGCGACCCGGTCGGCGGTGTCACCGTGACGTTGTCCCCGGGTGGCACCACCTTCACGACAGGCCCTGACGGCTGCGCCGTCTTCGTGGGGCTGGCTGCCGCGGCCGGCGGCACCGACTACACCGCATCCGTCAACCAGGTGGGCTACGTCGGGCAGCTGAACACCCAGGCCGTGTCGGTCGTGCAGGGCGTCACGCGCGGCACGGTCTCGGTGACGAGCCTGTCCTACGAGCCGTCGCGCACCCTCACCGTGGCGACCTCCCAGCCCTCGGGTTACACGCCGGTCAACGGCATCCCGATCGGCATCCGGAGCAGCTTCACCAGCTCGGGCCGCGTCCTGCCGACCTGCGGCACCGGTACCGCGTGCGCCACCGGCCTGCCCGGCCAGGTGCGCAACATCTACCCGGCGACCTACGACGTGTGGGCGGGCAACTGCACCACCCACCCGCGGCCGTCCGGCACGTTCAGCACCGTCGACGCCAGCCCCGCCGGCGCGACGACCACGGTCCCGCTCGGCGGTCTGCGTGTCCGGCGCACCAGTACCGCGTTGCTCGTCCCCGACGGCTCGACCGTTCGCGTGACGACGCAGAGCGCGGGAGGCTGCACGGCCGGCCAGACCTACGACCTGCCCGCGCTGGCCTCGGGCAACAGCCGCGGTGCGCTACCGCCCGGGACGTACACGGTCCGGGTCACGAACGCGCTCAACGTCGTGGTGTTCACCAAGACGGACGTCGTCATCACGGCCGGTGGCCAGGAGGAGGTCACCCCGTGATCGGTTCCCTGCGAGCACGTCTCGCCCGTGTGCACGGCGACGAGGGTGTGAGCCTGCCTGAGCTGCTGGTGACGATGGGTCTGGCCGCGATCGTGCTGACCGCGCTCGCCGCGGTCTTCGTCAACACGATGGAGTCGGTGCGCTTCGTGACCACGAAGACGTCGACCACCAACGACGCCCGGATCGCGATGGAGGCCATGTCGCGCTCGCTGCGCGTCGCCGTGATCCCCAAGGGGGAGACCTCTGCACTGGTGTCCGCGCAGGCCGGCAGCGTCGAGTTCTACGCCAGCCTGGCGCGGTCGACGACGCAGTCCAGCGAGATCCCGACCAAGCTGCGCTACGCCTACAACCCGACCACGCGCTGCCTCGAGGAGACCCAGGTCGTCGCGACCCCGCGGGTCGGCGACCCAGCGCGGCCTTACCAGTGGACGTCCGCAGGCGCCACGAAGTGCCTGATCCGCACGAACGCGGCGCCGCAGTTCAGCTACTACACCGACGGCCGGATCACCGACGACCTCGGCGCGACCGTCGCGCCGCTGGCGGTCCCGTCCGGCGGGCTGGCGCTCGCCGACCGGCAGCGCGTCGTCAGCGTCCGCGTGACCATCGTGGTCCAGGACCCTGGCGCGACCGAGGTCCCCGGCACCCTGACCGTCAACCGCGTGACGCTGGTGAACGTCCAGACTGCGGCGAGCCTCGGAGGATGAACGTGACCGGAGTGTTCCGACGGCTGCGAGTCGTCCGCGGCAGCGGAGACGAGGGTGTCGCCCTGCCCATGGTCCTGGGGACGATGTTCGTCCTCACGACGTTCCTGCTGACCTCGCTCGCGGTGGTGCTCAACAACATGGCGCCCGCGCGGTCCGACCAGGACTCGCGAGCCGCGGTCGCGGCCGCGCAGGCCGGCATCGATGAGTACATCTCCCGGCTGAGCTCGACCTCCGGCAACTACTGGGAGAAGGGCAACACCGACCCGACCAACCCCGCCTTCGACGAGAACGGGGCGACCCCGGGCTGCGGTACTGGCGGGCGTCGGCTCCCCGGCACCGGTGGAGCGGGTGCGCTGTTCTGCTACCGGGTCACCACGTCGCTGTCGACGACGGCGCAGCAGGGCTACATCGACCTCGAGGCCACCGGCGTTTCCACGCCCGCCAACGGTCAGCGGCCCGTCACCCGGGAGCTCACCGCCAAGCTGCGCCCCGAGGGCTTCATCGACTACATCTACTTCACCGACATCGAGGTCACCGACCCCGAGCTCAACCGCAACCGCGCGTACGTCAACGGGAACTACGACTCCGGCGGCTACATCTTCTACCCGGACCCCGACCAGGTGAAGGCGATCTGCGACCAGCACTACTACGCGAACGCCGGCAAGCCCGGCCGCGCGGCCCAGACCTCGGGCGGGTACGTCAGCTACACCAGCAGCTCGAGCCGCCCCTACTACCGCGTCTCGGCGTCGAACCCCGACCCGGACAACTGGGAGCGGCGCACGAACTCGGCGACCATCCAGTTCCAGTGCGGCGAGATCCAGTGGACCGGCGGTGACGTGGTCAACGGGCCGCTGCACAGCAACGACGCCCTGCAGATCAACGGCCCGGTGAACTTCACCAACGCGCGCACCGAGACCAGCTGGAACAAGGGCGGTACCGACCTGTGGTGGGGCACCAGCGCGCCGGTCGGCAACAAGCCCGTCTACGACGCGACGGACAGCCTGCCGGACGCCAACACGGACCTGCTGCAGTACGTCCAGCCGAAGAAGGACTCGAGCAGCAACACGAACCGGCCGGGCTGCATGTACAGCGGTCAGACCCGCATCAAGTTCGAGGGCACGAAGATGAAGGTGCTCAGCCCCTTCACCAACCGCGCCGGCACCCCGTCGACCTGCCTCAACACGGCCAACCGCGCCAACGAGCAGACCCTCGACATCCCTCCGGTCATCTACGTGGAGTCGACGACGGGGAGCTGCTCGACCGCGAACAAGCCGGTCGGGTACCCGCGGAGCAACGAGGACACCTCCTCGACCCGTCGGACCACCGACTACAACCCCTGCCGCGGCACGGTCCTGGTGGAGGGCAACGTCGACGGCCAGGTCACCATCGCGGCCGACGAGGACATCGTGGTCACCGCCGACCTCACCGTCGAGGACGAGCTCGAGTCGGACGTGATCGGCCTGCTCGCCGACAACTACGTCTGGGTGTACCACCCGGTGAAGTCCGACGGATCGAACCTGCTCGCCTACTCCGACGCTGTGCGCAACGTCGAGGCCGCGATCCTCTCCCTGCGGCACAGTTTCGTCGTCCAGAACTGGAACACCGGCGGCAAGCTGAGCACCGGCACCAGCGAGGCGTCGAAGCTGCGGGTCTGGGGCGCGATCGCCCAGAAGTACCGCGGGCCGGTCGGTACCGGCAGCGGTTCGGGTGACCCCTCGACCGGCTACCTGAAGAACTACATCTACGACAGCCGGCTCCAGGTGCTCCAGCCGCCGTACTTCCTCACGCCCAAGAACGCACCGTGGCGGGCCGTCCAGGTCACCGACGGGTGATCGGCGGAGCCGATCCGCTCGGCGGGCGTCGTCGCCGCTAGGCTCGGTCGTCGTGCTCGGGATGACCCTCGTGATCGTGGCCGTCCTCGGCCTGGCCATCGGCTCCTTCCTGAACGTCGTCATCTGGCGCGTTCCGCGGGGGGAGTCGGTGGTCAGCCCACCAAGCGCCTGCCCCTCCTGCGGTCACGAGATCACGCCGCGGGACAACGTCCCGGTGCTGAGCTGGCTGCTGCTCGGCGGTCAGTGCCGGCACTGCCACGAGCGCATCAGCGTGCGTTACCCCCTGGTGGAGGCAGGCACAGCGGCGTTCTTCGTCGTCGTGGCACTCCGGTTCGGGCCCTCGTGGGAGCTTCCCGCGTTCCTCTACCTGGCTGCCATCACGGTCGCCCTGGCGCTCATCGACATCGACGTGCGACGGCTGCCCAACGCGATCGTCCTCCCGAGCTACCCGGTGGCGGCCGTCCTCCTCGTCGGCGCCGCCTTGCTGCAGGGTGAGCCGGGTACCGCGATACGAGCGGTTCTCGCCGGACTGGCGCTCTACGCCGTGTACTTCGTCCTGGCGTTCATCTACCCGGCCGGAATGGGCTTCGGCGACGTGAAGCTCGCCGGCGTGCTGGGGCTCTACCTCGGCTACCTCGGGTGGGGCGAGGTGGTCGTGGGGTGGTTCCTCGGCTTCCTCGTGGGTGGGCTCGGTGGCGCTGTGCTCATCGTGCTGCGGCGCGCCGGTCGCAAGTCCAAGATCCCCTTCGGTCCGTACATGCTGGTCGGCGCATGGCTCTCCGTGCTCGCCGCCGAGCCGATGATCGACTGGTACCTCGGCCTGAGCGGCATCCGCTGATCCGTCCTGCGCCCGACGCGCGCCCTGTCCGCCCACGTCGCGTCGCGCACGGACGGGCCCGATCGGCGCATCGGCCGCTGGGCCGAACTCGTCCCCGCTGACGGCTCAAGGCGGTGCCCCTTCGCCCCGATGAGGGACAGGACGGCTCCGTCCGGGGCCGCGAGACGAAGGGGACGTGACGTGGCAGCAACCGCCATCGGTCTCGACATCGGCACCTCCGGGGTCCGGGCGGCCGAGCTGTCGTTCGGCAAGGCTGGGGTGACGCTCGAGAAGTTCGGGCAGGTCGCCCTGCCCGAGGGCGCCGTCCGCGACGGAGAGGTGCTCGACGGCCCCGCCGTCACCGCCGCCGTCCGCCAGCTCTGGGCCGCGACCAAGTTCAGCCACAAGAAGGTCGTGCTCGGGGTGGCCAACCAGCGCGTCGTCGTGCGCCAGGTCGACCTGCCGGCGATGCCGGCCGACGAGCTGCGCAAGTCGCTGCCGTTCCAGGTGCAGGACTACCTGCCCATGCCGGTCGAGGATGCCGTGCTCGACTTCCACGCCGTCGAGACGGTGCGGTCCGACAGCGGCGACCAGCTGCGCGGCCTTTTGGTCGCGGCCTCCCGCGAGACCGTGATGGCGAACGTGCGCGCGACCCAGGCCGCCGGCCTCAAGGTCAGCATGGTCGACCTCACGTCGTTCGCGGTCCTGCGCTCGGTCGGCGTCCGCCGTGACGCCGAGGTCGAGACCGAGGCGCTCATCGACATCGGCGCGAAGGTCACGAACATCGTGGTCCACGCCGACGGTGTCCCGCGCTTCGTGCGCATCCTGCTCATGGGCGGCCAGGACATCACCGACTCGGTCGCCGAGAAGCTCGGCGTCCCGCTATCCGAGGCCGAGGGCATCAAGCAGAGCCTGGGTCTGGTCGGTGCCGGTGGCGAGTACGAGCGCGCCTCGCGCGTCGTCGACTCGGTCGCGCAGAACTTCCTCGACGAGATCCGCGGCTCGCTCGACTACTACGCCGCCTCCAACCCTGCCTACCCGATCGACCGCGTCGTCGTGTCCGGTGGTGGCAGCCAGCTCCTCGGCCTGGCCGAGCGTCTCACGGCCACCACCCGGTTCGACGTGGTGGCCGGCAACCCGATCTCGACGCTACGGGTGGGCCGCACCGGCCTGTCGCCCGAGCAGCTGTCGTTCGTCCAGCCCCTGGCCGCCGTGCCCGTGGGTCTCGCGCTGGGAGCCGTGTGATGGCCATCGACATGGACAAGTCCGCTGCGGTCGCGTCGACCGCCCTCTCGTCGGGCTACGCGGTCCCGCGTGTCAACCTGCTGCCGCCGGAGATCCTCGCGGAGCGGCGACTGCGTCGCACCCAGCTGGGCCTTGCGGCCGTCGTCCTCGCGGTCACGGGTCTGGTGGCAGGTGGCTTCGTGCTGTCCGCCGCGTCGGTCGCCCAGGCGGAGGACGCCCTTGCCGACGAGCAGTCCGTCACCAACGACCTGCTCGCCGAGCAGGCGAAGTACTCCGAGGTCCCGAAGGTCATCGCCGAGGTCGAGGCCGCGCAGGCCGGACGCGAGACGGCCATGAGCAGCGACGTGCTGTGGTTCGACTATCTGTCCCACCTGTCCGCGTCGTATCCCGAGAACGTCTGGGTGAAGGACCTGACCGTGACGGCCGCGCCGGCTAGCGCCACCGCGGTCCCGGACCCGACGGGTCTCGTCACGCCTGGCATCGCCACGATCTCCGTCAGCGGTACCGCCCGCTCGCACGACGACGTCGCCGCCTGGCTCGACGTCCTCGACGCCACTCCCGGCTTCGCCGACGCGACGTACTCCGTCGCCGCCCGGAACGACATCGAGACCACGGCACTCGTCGACTTCAGCTCGACGGTGACCGTCACCGAGGACGCGCTGTCCCACCGCTTCGAGAGCAAGGACTCCGGACGATGAACACCGCCAGCCCCCGCCTGTGGATCGTGGCCACCGCGGTCCTGTGCGCGGCCGTCGTGGCCGCTGGGTGGTTCCTGCTCATCTCGCCCCAGCGGGCGGAGGCCGCGCAGCTCGACGAGCAGCGTGCACAGCTCGAGCAGAGCAACGCCCTCCTCCAGGTCCAGATCGACGAGCTCATCGTGCAGAACGAGAAGCTCCCCGAGCTGAAGGACGAGCTCGCCAAGGTCCGTACGGCCATGCCGGCCGACGTCCGCCTGGCTGCGCTCACCCGCGACCTGCAGCGGATCGCCTCCGAGACCGGTGTCGTGCTCAAGTCCGTCGCCCCGGGCACCCCGGCCCAGGTGATGGCGATCATCGAGACCCCGGCCCCCGCTGCGCCTGCCGGAACCGAGGGCGCGACCACGACCGAGGCAGCGCCCGCTGCCCCCGTCGCGGTCCCCGGTCTCAACCAGGTCGGCGTGAACATCGAGATCCAGGGCAGCTTCGAGAACGCTCGGCGCTTCCTCGAGGGCGTGCAGACCTCGCTCGGCCGTGACTACCTGGTCGACGGTGCCGTCGTGACGGCCCTCGAGCCGGCCGACGCGGTCGGCGCGATGCCCGCGGCGGTCAACGGCGACGTCACGCTCGCACTCAGCGGCCGGGTCTTCGTCCTCACCAACGCCACCGACGCAGCGGCCGCTCCGGCCGCCACCGACGGTGCGTCGGCCGCCCCTGCCGCCACCACCGACAACTGAGCCGGGAGAAACGTCATGACCACCAGTCCCTTCGGGGCCCCGTCCTCCTTCGGTTCCCACGCCGAGCCCGAGCCGGCTGACGCCGTGACGTCGTCGGGCTCCGGCGGTCGCTCGCGAGTCGTGCTGTACTCCCTCGGCGGCGTCGCGGCTGTCGCCGCCGTCGGAGCCGGCGCCTTCTTCATGCTGGGCGGTCAGGACGAGGCGGCGGACGACTCCGCCGCCCCTCCCGCCCCGGTCACCGGCACCGACGAGCTCGTCGATGAGCCGGCGGTCGAGCAGGAGCAGGGCCCGGTCCTGGTCACCGCTGCCTCGCGGAACCCCTTCGCGGCGCAGGTGCTGCCTGGCGGCGGCGGCGCCGCCGCCACCGCGCCGGAGACCCAGACGTCGAGCAGCGGTGGCGGCACGTCCGCGGGCGGCGGCTCCTCGTCGGGCGGCTCGTCGTCCGGCGGCTCGTCGTCCGGCGGTTCGGGCAGCAGCGCCGAGTCGGCCGCGATCGACGCCGCGCTGGTGGCAGAGATCGAGCGGCTGCAGAACGAGATCTCGGGCATCCAGACCCAGATCAAGCAGCTGCAGACCGCAGGCGGCGGGAAGAGCAACCAGGCGCAGGTCGACGCCCTCCAGGCCCGCCTGGACAGCCTGACCTCGCAGCTGCAGGACCTCGTGGGCGCCCTGCCGGTGACCGTCGTCTTCACCTCGGCCGCCGGCGACGCCACCACCAACAGCGCGGTGTTCTCCACCAGCTCGGGCGGCGTCATCGCCAACTTCGACCCGGTCAGCGAGGGCCAGGAGATCACCTCCGGTGGCGGCGCCCAGGGCACGGGCATCACCTACCTCGACGGCGTCGACCTCGACGCCAACGGCACGGTCGACATGGCCAAGCTGTCCTACGGCGGCCTGGTCTACCGGGTGTACCTCGGCGAGGCCGTCCTGATCCACGTCGGCTGACCTCCGCCGGCACCGCACGTCCCCGACGGGGGCGCCCACCACGTGGGCGCCCCCGTCGGCGCGTCCGGGCACCGTGGGAGGATCGGCGCCATGCTGCGCTGGCTCACGGCGGGGGAGTCCCACGGCCCCGCACTCATCGGGGTGCTGGAGGGCCTCCCGGCCGGGGTCGGGGTCACCAGCCACGACGTCCAGGGGGCGCTGGCCCGTCGCCGGCTCGGCTACGGCCGCGGCGCCCGGATGAAGTTCGAGGCCGACCAGGTCACGCTGCTGGGCGGCGTGCGGCACGGCCTCACCCAGGGCGGCCCGGTGGCGGTCCAGGTCGCCAACACCGAGTGGCCGAAGTGGGAGACGGTGATGTCGGCCGACCCCGTCGACCCCGAGGTGCTCGCCGCGCAGGCGCGCAACGCGCCGCTCACCCGCCCGCGTCCCGGTCACGCCGACCTGGTCGGCATGCAGAAGTACGGCTTCGACGACGCGCGGCCGGTGCTCGAGCGCGCCTCGGCGCGCGAGACCGCGGCCAGGGTCGCGCTCGGCGAGGTGGCCTCGCGGTTCCTCGCGCAGGCGCTCGGGGTCGGGCTGGTGAGCCACACCGTGGCGATCGGGACGGTCAGCGTCCCCGACGACGCGCCGCTGCCCCTGCCGTCCGACGTCGACGCGCTCGACGCCGACCCGGTGCGCTGCCACCACGGGCCGACGTCGGCGGCCATGGTCGACGAGATCGAGCTCTGCAAGAAGGAGGGCGACACCCTGGGTGGGGTCGTCGAGGTGCTCGCCTACGGGCTGCCGCCGGGCCTGGGCTCGCACGTGCACTGGGACCGCCGCCTCGACAGCCGTCTCGCCGGCGCGCTGATGGGCGTCCAGGCGATCAAGGGCGTCGAGGTGGGCGACGGCTTCCGCACCGCCGCGCGCCGCGGCTCGCAGGCGCACGACGAGATCGAGCACGGCCCGGAGGGCCTGCGCCGCCGCACCGACCGCGCCGGCGGGGTCGAGGGCGGCATGAGCACCGGCGGCGTGCTGCGGGTGCGCGCGGCGATGAAGCCGATCTCGACCGTGCCCCGCGCCCTCGACACCGTCGACGTCGCCACCGGCGAGAAGGCGGTCGCGATCAACCAGCGTTCCGACGTGTGCGCCGTGCCCGCCGCGGGCGTGGTGGCCGAGGCGATGGTCGCGCTCGTCCTCGCCGACGCCGCGGTCGAGAAGCTCGGCGGCGACAGCGTCGACGAGGTGCGTCGCAACCTGCGCTCCTACCTCGACGCCATCCCCGAGGTGATGCGGTGAGCACGCAGCGCCTGGTGCTCGTCGGCCCCATGGGGTCGGGCAAGAGCACCGTCGGCCAGGTCCTCGCCGAGCGCTGGCAGGTGCCCTTCGACGACACCGACGTCCGCGTGGAAGCCGCTGCAGGCAAGGCGATCTCGGACATCTTCCTCGAGGACGGCGAGGACGCCTTCCGCGCCCTGGAGCGCACGGCGGTCGCCGCGGCGGTGGGCGAGCCGGGCCCGCGCGTCGTCTCGCTCGGCGGCGGGTCGGTGCTCGACCCCGCCAGCCAGGCCGACCTGCGGCAGGCGGCCGACGAGGGCACCGCGGTCGTGTTCCTCGACGTCGGCGTCGCCGACGCCTCGCGGCGGGTCGGGCTGAACGTCAGCCGTCCGCTGCTGATCGGCAACCCACGGGCGCAGTGGATCTCGCTGATGAACCAGCGCCGTGGCACCTACGAGGCGCTGGCCACCCACACGGTGCTCACCGACGGGCTCACGCCCGACGAGGTGGCTGACCGCGTCGACGCGCTGCTGACCGGAGGACCGTCGTGAGCGACCCCACACGCATCACGGTCGGCGGCGACCAGCCGTACGACGTCGTGGTGGGCACGGGCCTCCTCGGCGAGCTGCCCGGCCTGCTGGGCGACGGCGTGCAGCGCGTGCTGGTCGTGCACCCCAAGGCGCTCGCCGCCACGGGCGAGGCCGTCCGGGAGGACCTGTCCGACAGCGGGTTCGAGGCGTTCCTCGCCGAGGTGCCGGACGCCGAGGAGGCCAAGCACGTCACCGTCGCCGCCTTCCTCTGGCAGGTGCTCGGGCAGGCCGGCTTCACGCGGTCCGACGCCGTCGTCGCCGTCGGCGGGGGAGCGGTCACCGACCTGGCCGGCTTCGTCGCCGCCACCTGGCTGCGCGGCGTGCGGGTCGTCCACGTCCCCACGACCCTGCTCGGGATGGTCGACGCCGCGGTCGGCGGCAAGACCGGGATCAACACCGCCGAGGGCAAGAACCTGGTCGGGTCGTTCCACCCGCCGGCCGGCGTGCTCTGCGACCTCGGGACGCTGGCGACGCTGCCGCGCCACGACCTGCTGGCCGGCATGGCCGAGGTGGTGAAGTGCGGGTTCGTGGCCGACCCGGTGATCCTCGACCTGGTCGAGGCCGACCCCGAGGCGGTGGCCGACCCGGCGTCCACCGTGGTGCGCGAGCTGGTCGAGCGGTCGGTGCGGGTCAAGGCCGACGTCGTCGGTCAGGACCTCAAGGAGTCGGGGCTGCGCGAGGTGCTCAACTACGGGCACACTCTGGGGCACGCCATCGAGCTGGTCGAGCGCTACCAGTGGAGGCACGGCGCCGCGGTCAGCGTCGGCATGGTGTTCGCCGCCGAGCTGTCGCGGCTGGCCGGGCGCCTGCCGGAGCCCGTCGCCGACCGGCACCGCTCCGTGCTCGGCTCGCTGGGGCTGCCGCTGACCTACCGCGGCGACCGCTGGCCGCAGCTGCTCGACGGCATGCGGCGCGACAAGAAGACCCGCGGCGACCTGCTGCGCTTCGTCGTGCTCGACGACCTCGCCCGCCCCGGTCGCCTCGAGGGCCCCGACCCGGCCCTGCTGCAGGCCGCCTACGCCGAGGTCTCCCGGTAACGACGCCCGACGCGGCCGGCGAAGCCGTCGAGCGCCGACAGCACCTCCGGCGCGCGCCAGATCCGGTTGCGCCGCCGGTCGGTCGACTCGACCAGCACCTGCGCCTCGACCAGCAGGTCGAGGTACCGGTAGACGTTCGACGGGGCGATCCCGAGCGCCTCGGCGGTCGTCGGTGCCGTGAGCACCGGCTGGCGCAGTGCGAGCGCGGCCACCTGCCAGACGGCCGACGTCCGCCGGGCGCGGACGCGCTCGTCCCACCCGGCGCGCACCGAGCGCAGGTCGGCCACGAGCACGCGCCCGTTGGCGAGCGACTCCAGCGCCGCCTCGGCCACGCGCAGGACGATCTGCTCGACGTCGCCGTCGCGGTAGGCCTCCAGCGCGGCGAAGTAGCCGCGGGTGTCGGCGAGCAGGCCTGCTGACACCGGCACGGTGACGTTCACCGTCAGGCCCTTGTGCCGCAACAGGGAGTGCACGAGCGCCCGCCCGGTGCGTCCGTTGCCGTCGGGGAACGGGTGGATGGTCTCGAACTGCGCGTGGGCCACCGCGATCAGCGGCAGGGCGGGGAGGTCGGTGCGACGGGAGAAGCGGACCAGGTCGTCGACCAGGGCCGGCACCTCCTCGTGCCGCGGCCCCACGTAGGCCGCCTCGTGCGGGCCGATCGACGTGCCACCGATCCACACCGGCTGGGTGCGCCAGCGGCCCGCGATCCGCGGGGCGGACTCGCCCAGGAGCGCCTCGTGCATCGCCAGCAGCGTGCCCGACGACACCTCGTCGGCGAGAGCGATCGCGGCGTCCATGGCACGTGCGTTCGCCACGACGAGCGAGGCGTTCGTCCGGTCGCGGACGCCCACCTCCGCCTCGGCGACCGCACGGGCGGACGCGGTCAGGTGCTCGATCTGGGAGCTGGCGGCCGCCTCGGACCGCAGCAGGAGGGCGGAGAACGGTGCGACGTCGGCACCGAGGTGCTCGTCGAAGCGCGTGATCTCGACGACCGCCTCCTCGACCACGGCCATCGCGGCCCCGGGGAGCGCCAGCTCGACGTCCGCGATCGGCGGGACGACCGCGCCGCGGTACGGGCCTCTGTGACGGAGCCGCAGACGGCGGGACGCGGCCTCCCAGGCCTCGCCCGGGGCCCACGGGACGGACTCGGTGGTCACCACCGGCCAGGACGCCACGGGTGCTCCTCCTGCTGAGAACACGATGCCATCATGTTATCAGCAAGAGGTCTACCTGATGGGAGGTGGGTGGGGTCTTCTCACGTGCGCGATTCGGTGCCCCGTGACCCCCGACGGTACGATCGCCCGCGAACCCCGACGACTCTGCGGGCACCGCCGTGCCCACCCGACGAAAGCGACGCGCGCAGTGGCCTCCACGAACGACCTGAAGAACGGCATGGTGCTCAACCTCGACAACCAGCTCTGGTCGGTGGTCGAGTTCCAGCACGTCAAGCCCGGCAAGGGCCCGGCGTTCGTGCGCACCAAGCTCAAGGCCGTGCTGAGCGGCAAGGTCGTCGACAAGACCTTCAACGCGGGCACCAAGGTCGAGACGGCCAACGTCGACAAGCGCGACATGACGTTCTCCTACAAGGAGGGCGACGACTTCGTGTTCATGGACTCGTCCACGTACGACTTCCAGCACATCAGCGCCGCGACGGTCGGCGACGCCGCCAACTTCATGCTCGAGAACCAGACCGCGGTCGTGGCGATGCACGAGGGCACCCCGCTGTACGTCGAGCTGCCCACCTCGGTCGTCCTCGAGATCACCTACACCGAGCCGGGTCTGCAGGGCGACCGCTCCACCGGCGGCACCAAGCCCGCGACGCTCGAGACCGGCTACCAGATCGCGGTGCCGCTGTTCCTCGAGACCGGCACCAAGGTCAAGGTCGACACCCGCACCGGCGACTACCTCGGTCGCGTGAACTGACCTTGGCCGCCAGGTCGAAGGCCCGCAAGCGCGCGCTGGACGTGCTGTTCGAGGCCGACCAGCGCGGGCTCGACCCGGTGCAGGTGCTGGCGCAGCGGCTCCCGGCCGCCGACCCGCCCGTGCCCGAGTACGCCGTCACCCTGGTCGAGGGCGTCGTCGCGCACCGCGAGCGCATCGACGAGCTGCTCAGCACCTACTCGCAGGGGTGGACGCTCGACCGGATGCCCGCGGTCGACCGCACGATCCTGCGGCTCGGCCTGTTCGAGCTGCTCTGGGCCGACGACGTCCCCGACGCCGTCGCGGTCGACGAGGCCGTCGAGCTCGCCAAGTCGCTCAGCACCGACGACTCCCCGTCGTTCGTCAACGGCCTGCTCGGCCGGCTCGTCCGGATGAAGCCCACCCTGCTCGTCTGAGGTCCCGCCGGATCTGCCGGATGTACAGGACCGGGGCGAGATCGAGGCGCTGACGCCCCTCTGCTGCGCACTCGGTGGTCACCACCGCAGGCCGCGCTCGCGCAGCGCGTCCTCGACGCGGCGGACGAGTGCCGTGCGGCCGTGGGTGAGGTCGCGGGCCACGGCGACGAGCACCTTCCAGCCGTGGCGCTCGGCGACGTCGCGCCGGGCGTCGTCGCGCGAGCGTCCGCCAGGTGTCGACCTCCGGCACCACGCGCACCCCGCGCCGCCGCTGCACGGTCGGCGGCGCCGGGCCGACGACGACGCGGACGCCCTCCACCCGCGGCCGGGACGCGCCCGAGGGAACCCGGACGACCAGGGGACGGACGGGGTCGACCCGCCGGGGGAGCGGCAGGTCGTGCAGTGCCGCTGCGGTGACGCCGTCGAACACGGCGTGCGCGGGCAGCACCAGGTCGGCCGCGCGGCAGTCGAGGTCGAGGCCGGGTGGCGCCGCGGCCGCGACGCGGACGCCGCGCCGTGGCACCCGCAGCACCGGGCTGCGCAGGTCGTCGGTGCTCAGGCCGGCAGCACGGCCCTCGGCGACCGTGAACGGCCGAGCGGCCAGGTGGGCGGGCAGGACCAGGCGGGGGTGCACGGGCAGCACGCTCGCTGGTGCGGAACGCGGTGCGGGTGGGGTCCGGGCGATCTGTGGACGACCGGACGCCCCGGGCCGGGCTGTGGACGACGCCCCGGTGGGCACGACAGGGGCGTCAGCGGCGGCTGCTCGCCCCGGTCCTGCACATCCGGCGCGGCGCGGGGGTCAGTCGGCGGGCGCGACGGCGCGGCGGGCGTCGGGGTTGAGGACGCTCCAGCCGACGAGCTGCTCGACCAGCGCGACCGGCGTGACGTCGTAGATGACCGCGAGGGTGCGCAGGTCCTCGGCGCGGATCGACAGGCTGGAGGCCCCGGACTCGCCGCGCTGCTCCAGGATCGTCTGGGCGTAGCGCTCGAGCGGCTGGGCGGCCTCCGGCGGCGCCTGGGCCAGCCGGTCGAGGTCGAGCACCAGGCGCGGGGGAGCGGCAGCGGCCTCGCTCGGCGAGGTCTCGGGCAGCAGCGAGGCGACCGGCACCTCGTAGAACTCGGCCAGCTCGGCGAGGCGCTGCACGGTGATGGCGCGGTCGCCGCGCTCGTACGAGCCCACCACCACCGCCTTCCAGCGACCCGTGGATCGCTGCTCCACGCCCTGCAGCGACAGGCCCGCGGTCGTGCGCACCGCGCGCAGCTGCGCGCCGAGTGCCTTGGCGTACTCGCTCATGGTGGTCCTCACTCTGCGTCCCGGAACGTGCGACAACGATCACGCACAGTGACCGGAAGGTCAAGCGTGGCACACCGAGCGTCACCACGTCCCGGGATCGGGCCACCCGAGCCGGTCGGGTAGGGTCGGACCCGCAACGAGTCCTTCAACCTCCGTCCTGCGAGGCGGGGAAGGAGTCGCCTGATGGCGTCCGCACGCGCGCGCTCGGTCCTGGTGGCCGACGACATCTCCCGGGTCCTCACCCGCATCGCCCACGAGATCCTCGAGCGCAACAAGGGCGCCGACGACCTCGTCCTGCTGGGCATCCGCACCCGGGGCGTCCCCCTCGCCCGGCGGCTGGCCGCCGTGGTCGCGCAGGTCGAGCCCGGCACCGCCCTGCAGGCCGGCGCGCTCGACGTCACGATGCACCGCGACGACCTGCGCCGGAACCCCACCCGCACCCTCGAGGCCACCGAGCTGCCCGACGGCGGCGTCGACGACAAGGTCGTGGTGCTCGTCGACGACGTGCTCTACTCCGGCCGCACCATCCGCGCCGCGCTCGACGCGCTGTCCGACCTCGGCCGCCCCCGCGCCGTGCGGCTCGCCGTCCTGGTCGACCGCGGGCACCGCGAGCTGCCGATCCGTGCCGACCACGTCGGCAAGAACCTGCCCACCTCCACCCGCGAGCGGGTGACGGTGCGGCTGACCGAGATCGACGGCGAGGACGCCGTCGTCATCGAGGGCGGCGACGACGCCGCCACCGCGACCGAGGAGGCGACGGCGTGAGGCACCTGCTCTCCGCGGCCGACCTGACCCGCGACGACGCCGTCCGGCTGCTCGACGTGGCCGAGCAGATGGCGGCGACCCAGCAGCGGGCGATCAAGAAGCTGCCGACGCTGCGCGGCCTCACGGTCGTGAACCTGTTCTTCGAGGACTCCACCCGCACGCGCATCTCCTTCGAGGCCGCCGCCAAGCGGCTCTCGGCCGACGTCATCAACTTCTCGGCGAAGGGCTCGTCGGTCTCCAAGGGCGAGAGCCTCAAGGACACCGCGCTCACCCTCGAGGCGATGGGTGCCGACGCGGTCGTCGTCCGGCACGGCTCGTCCGGCGCGCCGCACCGGCTCGCGCACTCGGGCTGGGTGCGCGGCAGCGTCCTCAACGCCGGCGACGGCACGCACGAGCACCCCACCCAGGCGCTGCTGGACGCCTTCACGATGCGCCGGCGCCTCGTCGACGACCCCGCGGGCGCCGACCTCAAGGGCAAGGCCGTCGCGATCGTCGGCGACGTGCTGCACAGCCGGGTGGCGCGCTCGAACGTGCTGCTGCTGCACACGCTCGGAGCCGAGGTCACCCTGGTCGCGCCGCCGACGCTGCTGCCGGTCGGGGTCGAGACCTGGCCGTGCCGGGTGTCGTACGACCTCGACTCCGCGCTGAGCGACGGCGACGGCGTCGACGCCGTGATGATGCTGCGCGTCCAGCGCGAGCGGATGACCGCGCAGGGCGGCGGGTTCTTCCCGTCCGCGCGCGAGTACTCGCGCCGCTACGGCCTCGACACCCGGCGGATGGACCTGATGCCGGACCACGCCATCGTCATGCACCCCGGGCCGATGAACCGCGGCCTGGAGATCACCGCGGAGGCGGCCGACGGCGCCCGCTCCACCATCGTCGAGCAGGTCTCCAACGGCGTCGCCGTGCGGATGGCCGCGCTCTTCCTGCTGCTGTCGGGCGACCAGCCCGCCGAGGAGGTCCTCGCGTGACCGCGTTCCTGCTGAAGGGGGTCCGCCCGCTCGGCGGCGACCCGACCGACCTGCTGCTGCGCGACGGCGTCGTGGCCGAGGCGGGCACCGGCCTGTCGGCCGACGGCGCGCAGGTCGTCGACGCCGACGGGCTCGTCGCCCTGCCCGGCCTGGTCGACCTGCACACGCACCTGCGCGAGCCCGGTCGCGAGGACGCCGAGACGGTCGAGACCGGTTCTGCCGCAGCGGCGCTCGGTGGGTTCACGTCCGTCCACGCGATGGCCAACACCGACCCCGTCGCCGACACCGCCGGCGTCGTCGAGCAGGTCTGGCGGCTCGGCCGCCGCGCCGGTCGCTGCGACGTGCGTCCCGTCGGCGCCGTCTCGGTGGGCCTGCAGGGCGAGCGGCTCGCCGAGCTCGGCGCGATGGCCGACTCCGCCGCGGGCGTGCGGGTGTTCAGCGACGACGGCCACTGCGTCGACGACGCCGTGCTCATGCGCCGCGCGCTCGAGTACGTCAAGGCGTTCGACGGGGTCGTCGCCCAGCACGCGCAGGAGCCCCGGCTCACCGCCGGCGCCCAGATGCACGAGGGGACGCTCAGCGGGGTCCTCGGCCTGGCGGGCTGGCCGGCCGTCGCCGAGGAGGCGGTGATCGCCCGCGACGTGCTGCTCGCCGGCCACGTCGGCGCGCGCCTGCACGTCTGCCACCTGTCCACGGCCGGCTCGGTCGAGATCGTCCGCTGGGCCAAGGCGCGCGGGGTGCAGGTGACCGCCGAGGTCACCCCGCACCACCTGCTGCTCACCCACGAAGAGGTGCGCGGCTACGACCCCGTGTTCAAGGTCAACCCCCCGCTGCGCACCGCCGAGGACGTGCAGGCGCTGCGGGAGGCGCTCGCCGACGGCACGATCGACGTCGTCGCCACCGACCACGCGCCGCACCCCGTCGAGGACAAGGACTGCGAGTGGTCGGCGGCCGCGATGGGCATGACGGGGCTGGAGACCGCGCTGTCGGTGGTCCAGCACGCCATGGTCGACACCGGCCTGCTCGACTGGGCCGGCGTGGCCCGGGTGCTCTCGAGCACGCCCGCCGCCATCGGCCGCGTCGCGGGCTACGACCGCCCGCTCGCGCAGGGGGCCCCGGCGCACGTCACGCTCGTCGACCCGTCGGCGTCGCGGACGGTCGACCCGGCGTCGCACGCCACCCGCGGCCGCAACAGCCCGTACCGCGGCCGCGAGCTGCCCGGCGCCGTGGTGGCCACGTTCTGGCACGGCCACGCCACGGTGCTCGACGGCGCCCTGGCCGACCCCCTCGACGAGCGCGAGCTCGATCGGCTCGCCGGGCTGGTCGGCGCGTGAGCCAGACGCAGGCCGGCCTGCTGCTGCTCCTGCTCGTCCCGCTGCTGTGGGGCCTGATGTGGTGGGGGTGGCGGGGGCGCAGCCGCCGCCAGGCCGCGGTGGCCGCACCGGCGGGCGCGCCCGGCCGGCTCGGCGACGCCGTCGTGGGGCCGCTCGAGGCGGTCTACGTCTCCTCGACCCGGGCCGGCGACTGGCTCGACCGGGTCGTCGTGCACGGCCTGGGCGAGCGGTCGGCCGCGTCGGTCGCCGTCCACCCGGAGGGGGTGCTGGTCGCGCGCACCGGCGCGCCGGACGTCTGGGTGCCGGTCGACGCCCTCGACGACGTGCGGCGCGACCGCGGCGCGGCCGGCAAGTTCGTCGACGCGGAGGGCCTGGTGGTGCTCACCTGGCGCCTGGGCGACGACCTGCTCGACACCTACCTGCGCACCCGGTACGAGGCGGACCGCGAGCCCCTCGCCACCGCGGTGCGCGACCTGCTCGACGCCCGTTCGCAGACGAAGGAGGACACCCGTGGCTGACGCCGTGCTGGTGCTCGAGGACGGCCGCACGTTCCACGGAGCCGCCTACGGGGCAACGGGTTCCACGGTCGGAGAGGCGGTCTTCTGCACCGCGATGACCGGGTACCAGGAGACCCTGACCGACCCGTCGTACCACCGCCAGGTGGTCGTGATGACCTCGCCGCACGTCGGCAACACCGGTTGGAACGACGAGGACGACGAGTCGTCGCGCATCTGGGTGTCCGGCTTCGTGGTGCGCGACCCCGCCCGCCGCTCGTCGAGCTGGCGCGCCAGTCGGGGTCTCGAGGACGAGCTCGCCGCGCAGGGCGTGGTGGGCATCAGCGGCATCGACACCCGCGCGTTGACCCGGCACCTGCGCGACCGGGGCGCCATGCGGGTCGGCGTGTTCTCGGGCGACGCGCTCGCCTCCGAGGCCGAGCTGCTCGCCGTGGTGCGCGACGCGCCGGCGATGGCCGGTGCCGATCTCGCGGCCGAGGTGTCGACCGACGAGCCGTACGTCGTCGAGGCGGTGGGGGAGAAGCGGTTCACCGTCGCGGCCCTCGACCTCGGCATCAAGGGCATGACGCCCGCGCAGATGGCGCAGCGCGGCATCGAGGTGCACGTGCTGCCCGCCACCTCGACCGTCGACGACGTTCTCGCCGTCCGGCCCGACGGGGTGTTCCTGTCGAACGGGCCGGGCGACCCCGGCGCGACCACCGAGGTCGTCGAGGTGGCGGCCGAGGTGCTGCGACGTCGGGTGCCGTTCTTCGGCATCTGCTTCGGCAACCAGCTGCTCGGCCGGGCGCTCGGGCTCGAGACCTACAAGCTGACCTACGGTCACCGCGGCATCAACCAGCCGGTGCTCGACCGCACCACCGGCAAGGTCGAGGTCACCGCGCACAACCACGGGTTCGCCGTGCGGGCGCCCGAGGGCGCGCAGGACGGTGCGCCGTTCGACACGCCGCACGGGCGCGCGCGGGTCTCGCACGTGTGCCTGAACGACGGCGTGGTCGAGGGCCTGGAGTGCCTCGACGTGCCGGCCTTCTCGGTGCAGTACCACCCGGAGGCCGCGGCCGGCCCGCACGACGCCGCCTACCTCTTCGACCGCTTCGTCGACCTCATGCAGAGCGCCGGCGAGCAGACGAGCAAGGAGTCCTGATGCCGCGCCGCGACGACATCTCCAGCGTCCTGGTGATCGGCTCCGGGCCGATCGTCATCGGCCAGGCCGCGGAGTTCGACTACTCCGGCACCCAGGCCTGCCGGGTGCTGCGCGAGGAGGGCCTGCGGGTCGTCCTGGTGAACTCGAACCCGGCGACGATCATGACCGACCCCGGGTTCGCCGACGCCACCTACGTCGAGCCGATCACCCCGGACGTGGTCGAGTCGATCATCGCCAAGGAGCGGCCCGACGCCCTGCTGCCGACCCTCGGGGGGCAGACCGCGCTCAACACCGCGATCGCCCTGCACGAGGCGGGTGTGCTCGAGAAGTACGGCGTCGAGCTGATCGGCGCCAACGTCGCGGCCATCCAGCTGGGGGAGGACCGCGAGAAGTTCAAGGGGGTGGTCGAGCGCTGCGGCGCCGAGTCGGCGCGGTCGGCCATCTGCCACACGATGGACGAGGTGCTCGCCGCAGCAGGCGATCTGGGCTACCCGGTCGTCGTCCGCCCGTCGTTCACGATGGGCGGCCTCGGGTCCGGCTTCGCCCACGACGAGGACGAGCTGCGCCGCATCGCCGGCGCGGGCCTGCACGCGAGCCCGACCACGGAGGTGCTCCTCGAGGAGTCGATCCTCGGCTGGAAGGAGTACGAGCTCGAGCTGATGCGCGACCGCAACGACAACGTCGTCGTGGTCTGCTCGATCGAGAACCTCGACCCGATGGGCGTGCACACCGGCGACTCGATCACCGTGGCCCCGGCGATGACGCTGACCGACAGGGAGTTCCAGCGCCTGCGCGACATCGGCATCGCCGTCATCCGCGAGGTCGGCGTCGACACCGGCGGCTGCAACATCCAGTTCGCGGTCGACCCGGTCGACGGGCGCGTCATCGTGATCGAGATGAACCCGCGGGTCTCGCGCTCGTCGGCCCTGGCGTCCAAGGCGACCGGTTTCCCGATCGCGAAGATCGCGGCGCGGCTCGCGGTCGGGTACTCGCTCGACGAGATCCCGAACGACATCACCGCCGAGACGCCGGCCTCGTTCGAGCCGACCCTCGACTACGTGGTCGTCAAGGTGCCGCGGTTCGCCTTCGAGAAGTTCCCGGCCGCCGACGCCACGCTGACGACGACGATGAAGTCGGTCGGCGAGGCGATGGCGATGGGCCGCAGCTTCACCGAGGCGCTGCAGAAGGCGCTGCGCTCGCTGGAGTCGCCCGGCGCCCTGTTCCACTGGGACGGCGACCCGACCGACCTCGACCTCGACGCCCTCCTCGAGCGGGCCCGCACGCCCACCGACGGCCGGCTGTCGACCGTGCAGCAGGCGCTGCGGGCCGGCGCCACCGTCGAGCGGCTGCACGAGGTCACCGGCATCGACCCGTGGTTCCTCGACCAGCTGGTGCTCATCGAGGAGGTCGCCGACGAGGTCGCAGTGGCCCCCGAGCTGACCGCGGACGTGCTGCGGCGCGCCAAGCGGCACGGCTTCTCGGACGCCCAGATCGGCGCCCTGCGCTCGATGAGCGAGGACGTCGTGCGCGGCGTGCGGCACGCCCTCGGGGTGCGGCCGGTCTACAAGACCGTCGACACCTGCGCCGCCGAGTTCGAGGCGCGCACGCCGTACCACTACTCGTCCTACGACGAGGAGGACGAGGTGGCGCCGAGCGAGCGCCGCAAGGTCGTCATCCTCGGCTCCGGGCCGAACCGGATCGGCCAGGGCGTCGAGTTCGACTACTCCTGCGTGCACGCGGCGTTCGCGCTGCGCGACGCGGGGTTCGAGACCGTGATGGTCAACTGCAACCCCGAGACCGTGTCGACCGACTACGACACCTCGGACCGCCTGTACTTCGAACCGCTCACGCTCGAGGACGTCCTCGAGGTGGTGCACGCCGAGCAGCGCTCCGGCGAGGTGGTCGGCGTCATCGTCCAGCTCGGCGGGCAGACCCCGCTCGGGCTCGCGAGGCGGCTCGAGCAGGCCGGGGTGCCGGTCGTCGGCACCAGCCCCGCCGCGATCCACCTCGCCGAGGAGCGCGGCGCGTTCGGGCGGGTGCTCGCCGAGGCCGGCCTGGTCGCGCCCAAGCACGGCACCGCGTCGAGCTTCGCCGAGGCGAAGCGGATCGCCGACGAGATCGGCTACCCGGTGCTGGTGCGGCCGTCGTACGTGCTCGGTGGGCGCGGCATGGAGATCGTCTACGACGAGGAGTCGCTGGCGTCGTACCTGCTGCGGGCCACCGGCTCAGGCGTCCGCATCACCCCCGAGAACCCGGTGCTGGTCGACCGCTTCCTCGACGACGCCATCGAGATCGACGTCGACGCCCTGTACGACGGCGAGGAGCTCTACCTCGGCGGTGTGATGGAGCACATCGAGGAGGCCGGCATCCACTCCGGCGACTCGGGCTGCGCGCTGCCGCCCGCCACCCTCGGCCTGGCCGAGGTCGCCCGGGTGCGCGAGCAGACCGAGGCGATCGCCCGCGGCGTCGGCGTGCGGGGGCTGCTCAACATCCAGTTCGCCCTGGCCGCGGGGGTGCTCTACGTCCTGGAGGCGAACCCGCGCGCGTCCCGCACGGTCCCGTTCGTGTCCAAGGCCACCGGGGTCCAGCTCGCCAAGGCCTGCGCCCGGGTGATGCTCGGCTCGAGCATCGCCGAGCTGCGGGCGGAGGGGCTGCTGCCGCGCTCGGGCGACGGCGGCACGCTGCCCGCCGAGGCGCCGGTGTCGGTCAAGGAGGCGGTGCTGCCGTTCAAGCGCTTCCTCACCCCGGGCGGCCAGGTCGTCGACTCGGTGCTCGGACCCGAGATGCGCTCGACCGGCGAGGTGATGGGCATCGACGTCGACTTCCCGCGCGCGTTCGCCAAGAGCCAGCAGGCCGCCTACGGCGGGCTGCCGGGCTCGGGGACGGTCTTCGTGTCGGTGTCCGACCGCGACAAGCGGGCGATGCTGTTCCCGGTCAAGCGGCTCGTCGACCTCGGCTTCGACGTGCTCGCGACCGAGGGCACCGCAGCGACGTTGCGCCGCAACGGGATCCCGTCGCGCGTCGTGCGCAAGCACTCGGCCGGCCAGGGCGAGGACGGCGAGCCGACGATCGTGCAGCGCATCCTCGCCGGCGAGGTCGACGTGGTGGTCAACACCCCGTCCGGCCGCTCGGCCCGCGCCGACGGCTACGAGATCCGGGCCGCCACGACGGCGATGGACCGCCCGATCGTCACGACCGTGCAGCAGCTGGCGGCGGCGGTGCAGGGCATCGAGGCCACCACGGGGCAGGGCCTGCCGCCCGTCACCTCGTTGCAGGACCACGCCCGGGCGCTGCACGCGGTGTGGGGCTACGCCGACGACACCGAGCCGGGGGAGGCCCCGTGACCGCCCAGGTGCGGGCCACCGTCCTGGTGAACGAGCCGGCCGGTGCCTACCGGCACCTCGTGCTCGACGCCCCGGACGTCGCGCAGGACGCGCGTCCCGGCCACTTCGTCGCCTGCGCCGTCGGTGGCCCGGAGTCGGCGCTGCTGCTGCGGCGGGCGTTCTCGCTGCACCGCGCCGACCCGGAGCGGGGGACCGTCGAGGTGGTCGTGGCCGCGCACGGCCCCGGCACCGCCGTCCTCGCCGCGACGCCTGTCGGCGCGGCCGTCGACGTCGTCGGGCCGCTCGGACGCCCGTTCCCGCTGCCGGACGCCCCCGCCGACGCCGTCCTGCTCGGCGGCGGCTACGGCTCGGCCCCGCTCGGGTGGCTGGCCGAGGTGCTGCGCGAGGGCGGGTCGCGCGCCCACCTGGTCGCCGGCGCCGCCGACGAGGCGAGGCTGTTCGGCCACGCCGACGCGGCCCGCCAGGCCGACTCGGTCACCGTCACCACGGTCGACGGCTCGGCGGGCACCCGCGGGCTCGTCACCGACGTGCTGCCGGGGCTCGTCGACCAGCACGGCGCCACCGTCGCGTACGCCTGCGGGCCGATGGGGATGCTCCGCGCGGTGCACGAGGTGGCGTCCGGGCTCGGTGTGACGACCTGGCTCGCCGTCGAGGAGTCGATGGCCTGCGGCGTGGGCGTCTGCATGACCTGCGTGCTGCCCGTGGTGGGCACCGACGGCACGACCCGGATGACCCGCTCCTGCGTCGACGGGCCCGTGTTCGACGGCGCCCACCTGCGCTGGGACGCCATCGGCCCGGGTGGCTCCCGGGTCCCGGACGACTGCCTCGGCGCACCGGTCGCGACGGCCGTGCCCGCCCCCGCCACCCCCGCCGCCGGAGCCGCCACGTGATCCCGAACCTCGGTACCGCGAGCGCTCTCGACACGAGCACCACGGTCGCGGGCCTGACGCTCCGCAACCCGGTCATGACGGCGTCCGGGTGCGCGGCCGCCGGGCGCGAGCTCGCCGCGTTCCAGGACGTCGCGCAGATCGGCGCCGTCGTCACCAAGTCGGTGATGCTCCACCCGCGGTCCGGACGGCCGACGCCGCGGATGGCCGAGACGCCGTCCGGGATGCTCAACTCGATCGGCCTGCAGGGGCCCGGCATCGAGTCGTTCTGCGAGCACGACCTGCCGTGGCTGCGCGAGGCCGGTGCCACCGCCGTCGTCTCGATCGCCGGCGGCTCGGTGCAGGAGTTCGCCGACCTCGCCGAGCGGCTCGCGCAGGAGGACGACGTCGCGGCCCTCGAGGTGAACATCTCCTGCCCGAACGTGGCCAACCGCGGGCTGGTCTTCGCCTGCGACGCCGGGGCGTCCCGCGACGTCCTCGCGGCGGTGGTCGAGAAGGCGCGCCCGGGAGTGCCGGTGCTGGCCAAGCTGTCGCCCGACGTCACCGACGTGGTCGCGATCGCCGCCGCCTGCCTGGAGGGCGGCGCCCACGGGCTCAGCGCGATCAACACCCTGCTCGGTCTCGTGGTCGACACCGACACGCTCCGACCCCAGCTGGCGGGCGTCACCGGCGGCCTGTCCGGGCCGGCGATCCGCGCGGTCGCCGTCCGGGTCGTGTGGCAGCTCACCGCCGCGATGCGCGAGGGGCGCCTGCCCACCGTCCCGGTCGTCGGCATCGGCGGTGTGCGCACCGGCCTCGACGCCCTGCAGCTGCTCGCCGCCGGCGCCAGCGCCGTGCAGGTCGGCACGGTGGTCTTCCACGACCCGTCGGCACCGACCCGGATCGCCCGCGAGCTCGCCGACGCCCTCTCCGACAGGGGTTTCGGCGGCGTGGCCGACGTCGTCGGCATCGCCCACACCCCGAGGAGCACCCCGTGACCGGCACCACCGGCGTACCCGTCCCCTTCGGCACGCGGCTGCGCGCCGCCATGGACGAGCACGGCCCGCTCTGCGTCGGCATCGACCCGCACCCGGGGCTGCTGCACGCGTGGGGCCTCGACGACGACGCCGCGGGCCTGGAGCGGTTCGCGCTCACCTGCGTCGAGGCCTTCGCCGGGACGGTCGCCGTCGTGAAGCCGCAGTCGGCGTTCTTCGAGCGGCACGGCTCCCGCGGCGTCGCGGTGCTCGAGCAGGTCGTGGGCGACCTGCGCACCACCGGCACCCTCACCCTCGTCGACGCCAAGCGCGGCGACATCGGCTCGACCATGCAGGCGTACGCCGACGCCTACGCCGGCGCCACCTCGCCGCTCGCGGGCGACGCCGTGACCGTCTCGCCGTACCTGGGCTTCGGGTCGCTGCGTCCGCTGCTCGACCTCGCCCACCTCACCGGCCGCGGCGTCTTCGTCCTCGGCCTCACCTCCAACCCGGAGGGACCGCAGGTGCAGCACGCCACCACGACCGACGGGCGTGCGGTCGCGGCGAGCGTGGTCGACCAGGTGGGGGTCGAGAACGACCGGTACGACGGCGGTCTCGGCTCGGTGGGCCTCGTCGTCGGCGCCACGGTCGGACCCGCGGTCGAGGCCCTCGGCATCGACCTGGTGGGCTCGCGCGCCCCGCTGCTGGCGCCCGGCCTCGGCGCGCAGGGCGGCACGGCCGCCGGTCTGGCCGACGTGTTCGGCAGCGCCCGCGCGCAGGTGCTGCCGTCGTCCTCGCGCGAGGTGCTGCAGGCCGGTCCCGACGTCGCCGCGCTGCGCTCGGCCGCCCACCGCGCCGCGCAGGAGTGCGCGGCCTCCCTGGGCTGACGAGCGGTGCGCGGGCGCGCACCCCGCGACGTCCCGATCGCACCGGTTCGCCGTCGTCTGCCGGGTGTACGGTCGGCGCACCCGCACAGGACGGAGCTCCGCCATCTCCCGCCACCGCAGCCCGCGTCGTCGTCCGCTCCGCCTGCTGGCCGTCGGCCTGCTCGCCTCGCCCCTGCTGGTCGCACCGCTGGCGCAGCCCCTGCCGGCCGCCGAGGCGAGCACCGGGGCGGTGCTCTACGAGTCCGACGGCTGGGCCGGGCAGGCCAGCCGCTCCGTCTCGTACGGCTTCCCCTGGGACGAGCCGCTGGTCGGCGACTGGGACGGCGACGGCGTCGACACCGTCTCGATCCGGCGCGGCAACGAGGTGCACGTCAACAACAGGGTCTTCCCGGCCACCTCGCGGGTGTTCACGTGGGGAGGTGCCGACGACCAGGTGCTGGTCGGCGACTGGGACGGCGACGGCCGCGACGGCCTCGCGATCCGCCGCGGCAACGTCCTGCACCTGAAGAACCGGATGGACGGCAGCCCGACCGAGCGGGTCGAGGTGTACGCCGGGGCGACCGACGAGTTCCTGGTGGGCGACTGGAACGGCGACGGCCGCGACACCTTCGGCGTGCGCCGGGTCGCCGACTTCCACCTGCAGCGCGCGCTCGGCAGCTGGGTGAGCGACGTCGTCCCGTACGGCGGCCCGGCCGACGTGCCGCTCGTCGGCGACTGGAACGGCGACGGTCGCGACACCATCGGCGTGCGGCGCGGCACGGAGTACCACGCCACCAACAGCCTGAACCCGCCGACCACCCACCTGCTGATGCGCTTCGGCGGGGTGCTCGACCGCGCCTTCGTCGGCGACTGGGACGGCGACGGGCGCGAGACGATCGCGGTGCGACGCGGCGGGTACGAGCCGTGGCGGGTGTCGGTGTCGACGGTCACCGCCGCCGACCTGGGGGAGTCGTGGCGCCCCGGCTGCCCCGTCGCCCCGTCCGGGCTGCGCGCGGTGAGCGTGTCGTTCTGGGGCTACGACCGCGAGCCGCGGCAGGGCACGATCGTGGTCGCCGCCGCCGAGGCCCAGGCCGTGGCGGCCGCGTTCGAGGACCTGTACCGGGCGAACTTCCCGATCCACAAGATGTACACCTCGGACCTGTACGGGGGCAGCGACGACGCCCTGGTGCAGAACGACAACACCAGCGCGTTCCTGTGCCGCACGGTGCCCGGGTCCTCGACGATCAGCCAGCACTCCTACGGGCTCGCGATCGACATCAACCCGCTGGTCAACCCGTGGGTGTACTCGGGCGGCATCATCCCGATCGAGGGCGCGGCCTACGCGAACCGCAACCAGACGGCGCCCGGGATGATCCAGCCGAACGACGTCGTGGTCCGCGCGTTCGCGGCCCGCGGCTGGGTGTGGGGCGGGTACTGGACCTCGAGCAAGGACTACCAGCACTTCTCCCGCAACGGCCGCTGACCGCCGGGACGGCACCCCGCCGTTGCCCGGCCGCCCCGGCACTCGCTAGGTTCGCCGGGTCCGCCGTCCGGGGGTGGTGCGCCCTCCCCGCCGACACCCACGAGGTGACCGCACGTGCCCCTGCCCCCGTTGACCCCCGAGCAGCGCGCCGCGGCCCTCGAGAAGGCCGCCACCGCGCGGCGCGAGCGGGCCGAGCTGAAGAACCGGCTCAAGTACGCGCAGGGGTCGCTGGCCGAGGCCATCGCCGAGGGCCAGCGGGTGGAGTCGATCGGCAAGATGAAGGTCAGCGCCCTGCTCGAGTCGCTGCCCGGCGTCGGCAAGGTGCGCGCCCGCCAGGTGATGGACGAGATCGGCATCTCCGAGTCGCGCCGCGTCCGGGGCCTCGGCCCGCACCAGGTCAAGGCGCTCGTCGAGCGCTTCAGCGCCTGAGGCGACGCCGCCCCCACCCGGAGACCCCCGCCCCGTGACCCACCCCTCCCGCCTCACCGTCCTCGCCGGCCCCACCGCCGTCGGCAAGGGGACGGTCTCGGCCGACGTCCGCGCCCGCTACCCCGAGGTCTGGATCTCGGTCAGCGCCACCACCCGGGCCGCCCGACCCGGCGAGCAGGACGGCGTCCACTACCACTTCGTCTCCGAGGACGAGTTCGACCGGATGGTCGCCGACGACGAGCTGCTGGAGTGGGCGGTCGTGCACGGCCGGCACCGCTACGGCACGCCGCGGCGCCCGGTCGAGGAGCGGCTCGCGGCCGGCGCCGCGGCGCTGCTCGAGATCGACCTGCAGGGCGCCCGCCAGGTGCGGGCCTCGATGCCGGACGCGCTGTTCGTGTTCCTCGCCCCGCCGTCCTGGGACGAGCTGGTGCGCCGGCTGGTGGGCCGCGGCACCGAGACCGAGGAGGAGCGCGAGCGCCGGCTGACCACCGCCCGGGTCGAGCTGGCGGCCGAGCAGGAGTTCGACACGACGGTCGTGAACGCCGATGTTCGGCAGGCGAGCGACGATCTCGTACACTTGATGGGACTGCCCACGGCGCGCTGAGCCCTCCCGGCCCGCGCCGTCGACCCCCACAGTTCGGAGAGCACCCAGCGTGTCCGGTACCAAGGCCGCCCCCGAGGGCATCACCAACCCGCCGATCGACGACCTGCTCAAGGTCGCCGACTCCAAGTACGCGCTGGTCATCTACGGCGCCAAGCGCGCCCGCCAGATCAACGCCTACTACTCGCAGCTGTCCGAGGGCCTGCTCGAGTACGTCGGCCCGCTCGTCGAGACCCACGTGCAGGAGAAGCCGCTGTCGGTGGCGCTGCGCGAGATCGACGCCGGGCTCCTCACCTGCGAGGCCGACCCCGACGCGGCCCCCAGCAAGGCCTGAGCGACCACCGTCGCGAGCTGGTCCCCGTGACCGCACCCGAGCACGCTCCCGGTGCCGTCCGCCACGTCGTCCTCGGCGTCGCGGGCGGCATCGCCGCGTACAAGGCCGCCTCGCTGCTGCGGCTGCTCACCGAGGGCGGCCACCGGGTGCGGGTCGTGCCGACCCGCGCCGCGCTCGAGTTCGTCGGCGCCCCCACCTGGGCCGCGCTGTCCGGCCAGCCGGTCGCGACCGACGTCTGGGACGACGTGCACGAGGTGCCGCACGTGCGGCTCGGTCGCCAGGCCGACCTGGTCGTGGTCGCGCCGGCCACCGCCGACCTGCTGGCGAAGGCCGCCCACGGCCTGGCCGACGACCTGCTGACGAACACGCTGCTCACCGCCACCTGCCCCGTGCTCCTCGCCCCGGCGATGCACACCGAGATGTGGCAGCACCCCGCCACGGTCGCCAACGTCGCCATGCTGCGCGAGCGCGGCGTGCACGTGCTCGAGCCCGCCGTCGGCCGGCTCACCGGCGCCGACACCGGACCCGGGCGGCTGCCCGAGCCCGACGAGATCCACGCCGCCGCGCTGGCGCTGCTCGAGGCCGCCCGCGGTCCGTCGTCGGCGGGCGACCTCGCCGGGCGGCACGTCGTGGTCAGCGCGGGCGGCACCCGGGAGCCGCTCGACCCGGTCCGCTTCCTCGGCAACCGCTCGTCCGGCAAGCAGGGGTACGCGCTGGCCCGCACGGCGGCCGCGCGCGGCGCGCGGGTCAGCCTGGTGGCGGCGAACGCCGAGCTGCCCGACCCGGCCGGCGTCGACGTCGTGCGGGTGGGCTCGGCCCTGGAGCTGCAGCGGGCCGTCACCGCGCTGGCCGGGGAGGCCGACGTCGTGGTGATGGCGGCCGCGGTGGCCGACTTCCGTCCGGCCGAGGTCGCTGAGCACAAGATCAAGAAGCAGGACGGCACCGACGACGCCCCGACGATCACCCTCGTCCGCAACCCGGACGTGCTGGCCGACCTGGCGGCGCACCGCCGGCGTCCCGGCCAGGTCGTCGTGGGGTTCGCCGCCGAGACCGGCGACGAGCACGGCGACGTGCTCACCCACGCCCGCGCCAAGCTGGCCCGCAAGGGCTGCGACCTGCTGGTCGTGAACGAGGTCGGCGCCGGCAAGGCGTTCGGCACCGACGACAACACCGTCACCCTGCTCACGGCCGACGGCGGCGCCACCCGGGTGGGCCCCGCGTCCAAGTACCGGGTGGCGGACGCCGTGTGGGACGCCGTCGTCCAGCGGCTACAGTGACGCGTCGTCGCACGCCCCCGTCCCGGGGAGCGGGCGGCCCGCCGACTCCCCGTGCACGCAGCGTGCCGCGGGAACCGATCACGCGAGGAGCACCGTGAGCACGTCCGACCTGCGCCTGTTCACCTCGGAGTCCGTCACCGAGGGGCACCCGGACAAGATCTGCGACCAGATCTCCGACGCCATCCTCGACGACCTGCTCGGCCAGGACCCCGCGAGCCGCGTCGCCGTCGAGACGATGGTGACCACCGGCCTGGTCCACGTCGCCGGCGAGGTGAGCACCAACGCGTACGCCGACATCCCCAGCCTGGTCCGCGAGACCGTGCTCGGCATCGGCTACGACTCCTCCGACAAGGGCTTCGACGGCCGCTCCTGCGGCGTCGAGATCTCGATCGGCGCGCAGTCCTCCGACATCGCCCAGGGCGTCGACAAGGCGTACGAGAGCCGGGTCGAGGACGGCACCGACCCCTACGACCTGCAGGGCGCGGGCGACCAGGGCCTCATGTTCGGTTACGCGTGCACCGACACCCCCGAGCTGATGCCGCTGCCGATCTGGCTGGCGCACCGCCTCTCGGAGCGGCTCACCGCCGTCCGCAAGGAGGGCGTGGTGCCCTACCTGCGTCCCGACGGCAAGACGCAGGTCACCATCGGCTACGACGGCGACCGCGCGGTCAGCATCGACACCGTCGTGCTGTCGACCCAGCACGCCGCCCACGTCAACCTCGAGACCCTGCTCGCGCCCGACATCCGCGAGCACGTGATCGACCCGGTGCTCGCCACCGTCGAGCTCGACGCCTCGAACGTGCGCACCTTCATCAACCCGACCGGCAACTTCGTCATCGGCGGCCCGATGGGCGACGCCGGCCTCACCGGCCGCAAGATCATCGTCGACACCTACGGCGGCATGTCCCGCCACGGCGGCGGCGCCTTCTCCGGCAAGGACCCGTCGAAGGTCGACCGCTCCGCCGCGTACGCCACCCGCTGGGTCGCCAAGAACGTCGTGGCCGCCGGCCTCGCCGACCGCTGCGAGGTGCAGGTCGCGTACGCGATCGGCAAGGCGCACCCGGTCGGCCTGTACGTCGAGACCTTCGGCACCGAGAAGGTCGACCCCGCCGCGATCACCACGGGCATCAAGGAGGTCTTCGACCTGCGCCCCGCCGCGATCGTCGCCGACCTCGACCTGAAGCGGCCGATCTACAAGGCGACCGCCGCGTACGGCCACTTCGGCCGCGAGCTCGAGGGCTTCACCTGGGAGCGCACCGACCGCGCCGACGCGCTGAAGTCGGCCGTCGGGGCCTGACCCCCGCCGCAGCCCCACCGGCCCCGTCACCGCCCGCCGCGGTGACGGGGCCGTCTGGTTGGGTGAGCCCGTGAGCGGGGACGGGCGGTGAGCGAGGAGGGTGCGGGCGAGCAGCTCGAGCTGCTGCGCTCCACCGTCCGCGGCCGCCGCCCGAAGCCGGCGAAGGCCCTGGCCGAGGTCGACCCGGTCGCCCGGGTCGTGCTGCAGGTGCCGCTCGCCCACCTCGACCGGCCGTTCGACTACGCGGTGCCCGCCGACCTGGCCGAGCGCGCCGTCCCCGGCGCGCGCTGCGCGGTGCGGCTGGCCGGCCAGCAGGTCGACGGCTTCGTCGTCGAGCGGCTCGCGCGCAGCGAGCACGAGGG